>JANWWB010000151.1 GCA_025056515.1 Anaerolineales bacterium | reverse complement strand
TGTACTTCGTCTAAAATGAGTAGAATGCCGTGTTTGTCGCACAGTTTGCGCAGGGCAGGATAAAAACCAGATGGCGGGACGACATATCCACCCTCGCCTTGAATCGTTTCAACCAGGATACCGGCGACCTCATCTGGCGGGACAAGGCGGCTGAGAATTTCTTCTTCGATATACCGAACAACGGTTTCACCGTAATCTTCGCCGGGACGGCGTTCCAAGATAGGACGATATGGGTCTGGGAAGGGGACATGGATAACGCCGTTCAAGAGCGGCGAAAAACCACGGTGGTAGTGGATTTTGCTGGCTGTAAAGGTGACTGCTCCCATGGTGCGGCCATGGAATGCGCCGAGAAAGCCTATAAAGTATGGACGACGAGTATGATAACGTGCAAGTTTAATGGCGGTTTCTACAGCCTCGGTGCCAGAATTATTCATGAAGGAAATGGCAGGTTCTCGGAAGGGGGCGATTTCACTGAGTTTTTCGCCTAGCTTTACCCAAGGTTCATGATAGAAATCTGAGGAAATGTGAATAAATTTTTCGGCTTGTTCTTGGATAGCTCGGACGACTTTCGGGTGGCTATGCCCGGTCGAATTGACAGCGATTCCAGACCCGAAATCCAGAAAACAGTGGCCGTCTACGTCCCACACTCGACACCCTTGTCCGTGGTCCATCACGAACGGGATACTGCGTGGGTAAGAGGGTGAGATGACTTTTTTGTCGCGCTCAATCAAAGCCTGGGCCTTTGGGCCAGGAAGCCCGTATGGTTTCATATGCTTCTCCTTGTATCGAAATGGTCAGAGATGAGAGTTTGCCAGGTCCCCCAAGACGGTTTGTTGCAAAGAAACGTGGACAAAAGCGCCCAGCAATCCGGCATCATCTCCTAATTCTGCCGGCACAATCTGCAACTCCTTTAGATATGCAGAAGACATAACCAACTTTTGCAATAACTGCTGCATCGGTTCAAAGAACAGTTCGCGGCTTTGTGATACACCTCCGCCTAAAATAACGATAGATGGGTTGAAAAGATGCAAGAAGTCGGCCATTCCTTGCGCTAAGAATCGGGCGGCGCGATCATAGGCTTCCTTAGCCAGGGCATCGCCCTGGCGCGCAGCCATGGCGACATCTCGCGCGGTGATATTGGTTTCCTCTGCCAGACTCGATGGTCGGCCTGCGGCGATTTGCTCTGTTACGTAGCGCGCAATAGCGGTGCCAGAAGAGATGGCTTCCAAATGGCCGCGTTGACCGCAAGAGCAAAGTGGTCCATCGGGTAATACTGTAATGTGCCCAAATTCCGCTGCTAATCCATGAGCACCGATGATGAGTTGATTATTGCAAATCACGCCTCCCCCAATGCCGGTGCTGATGGTTAGGTAAAGCAAGTCTTTGTGGCCTCGTCCGGCGCCGTAGCGCCACTCTCCTACGGCGGCCATATTGGCGTCGTTTTGCACAGAGGCAGGCACGCCATATCTTTCTTGGAGAAGTGTCCCGAGCGGATAGTTTTCCAGGCCAGGGATGTTGGGTGCGGAAAGGATAATCCCCCTGGCTGGGTCGGTCGGCCCTGGACAAGCCGCACAAATCCCCAGCAATTCTCCTTCGGTTTTTAGCGTATCAATCGCTTTGCTGATCTCTAGAAAAATCTCATCCCGCAAGGTGGGGGTTGAGGTACGGATGACACGCAAAGGTGTGCTGGACTGTGGAGAAAAGGCCGCAACACGGAGCTGTGTTCCGCCCAGGTCAATGGCAATGATGATGCTCATGGTGAAAATTATAACACGCCGTGTAAAAAGATGATGGAGAAGCGTAAGGTTCTATCAACAAGCTTTACAACTTTTGACTCGCGCGGAGATATATTGACCAGTAGAGGAGAGCTACCAACCCAACGCCACCGATGATGTTACCCAAGGTGACCGGGACAAGGTTTTTGAGCAGGAAATTGATCCAGCTTAGGGCAGAGATATCTCCTACTGTTGAGACTAAAAGCAGAAAATCCGGATGAAAGTGTTTGATGAAGAGCGCATAAGGAATAAAGAACATATTTGCAATGCTATGTTCAAAGCCTGCTGCGACAAAGGCAGTGATGGGGAAGAGAATCGCCATAATTTTGTCTGTCGTGCTGCGAGCTGAATACGTCAACCACACTGCTAAACAAACCAAACCGTTGCAGAGAATACCCAGGACGACCGCTTGCCAGAAGCCAAATTGTAGTTTGGAGAGCGCTATCTTCAGCGCTGTTTCGCCTACTCGGCCATCGGCGAACGTATAATGCTGGGCCAAGATTAGAAGAAGAGCTGTGCCTACTGCGCCAATAAAATTACCAACATAGACAATTAGCCAGTTGCGCAACAAGGCACGTGTCCCCACTTTACGACTGGCCCATGCCATGACAATCAGATTATTGCCGGTGAATAACTCTGCTCCACCAACGACCACCAAGATGAGTCCAAGGCAGAAGACCAAGCCGCCGAGCACACGGCTAACGCCATAAGGCAAAGAGGATGTGCCGCTCAGGGCAACGATCGAAAAGAGAGCGCCTAAGGCGATGTAAGCGCCGGCCAAAATGGCAAGCAAGAGCATTTTGTCAGTTGGCAAGGTCGCTTTGCGGATTCCGATGTCTTCGGCTCGCTGCGCCATTTCTGGTGGTAAGAGCGCGTCAAAGGAGGGCACAGACTTTTCCATGCGCACCTCTCACACAGAAGGAAGCTTGGTTTGAAGTGACAATCCTGCTGCATGCATTAATCGAGGGAGAACCTCTTCCCAACCAACAGCCATAATATGGATACCATGCACACCTTGACCAAAGAGCCGTTTTATCTTTTCTATAATTTCCAGGGCAATGTTCAACCCTTCTTCCGCCTCTCCGTTCAAGCTTTGGGCGCGTTCCATCCGCTTTAAAATGCGCAGCGGAAGAGAGACACCGGGAACGTGTTGAAGGTAATGTGCTATCTTGAGCGTTTTAAGCGGAGCTAAACCGACCAGGATGAACACCTTGTTCAAGATTCCGCGTCTGGCCAACTCGTTAAGCCAGATTTCTAACCGGTCAGCCTCGAAGACCAGGTTGGTTTGAAAAAATTGCGCTCCTGCATTGACTTTTTTCTGCTCCCGTAGGGCCTGGAAGCGGACATTCGAAGCGAAAGGCGAGGCGGCGGAGCCGAGGAAGTAGCGCGGGGGAAACTTGATTTCTCGTCCATCCAGATATTTGCCCTCATCACGCATGCGGCGCAGAATCCAAAGCATTTGCACCGAATCAATGTCCACTACATCCATGCGACCACGCGGCGACGGACCGAGACACATGCTGTCGCCAGAGATGCAAAGGATGTTCCGGACCCCTAGCGCGCACGCTCCTAAGACCTCGGCCTGCAAGCCGACTCGCGTTCGGTCACGGGCTGCAATTTGCATCACCGGTTCTATACCAGACTGAAGCGCTAGAACCGAACAAGCCCAGGAAGCCATGCGCGGCGTTGCTGAAGGACTATCGGTGAAGTTGACTGCCGCAACGTAGGGCTTTAATCCCTCGAGGGTGGCGCAGAGTTTATGGGTGGAAGTACTCAGGGGAGGCGAGACCTCGCAGGTGATAACAAATTCCCCGGCACGTAGACGCCGTTCCAGGGCCGAAACCGGCTCGGTGTATTGGGGTGGGTGATAGGCAGAATCACCTTGCCACCAGGCCGGCTGACGGATAGGACGAAAGATCGAGTCCCATGTCTGGAGTCGTACGGCAGGTTCCGCATTGACCAGGCCGCGCACGAGCTTTCTTATCCCGATTTTTTGGAGCTGATTCCAAACATCTCCCCATGTAGCCGTTCCAACCCGGTCCCAATCCAGCGGCGGTAAGATTTCGAGCAACCGTTCCTCTCTCCCGAGACGAAAGGCGCGCTCATAAATCGCATACCAGATGCAAGGGCGGCTTTTATCAACGTAGCAACGTTCAGGTGTTGAACCTCCACAGGGACCATTGCGCACGCCTTTCGGGCACTCCATCGGACAGATAAAGGCCGTCTCTTGGAGCACGCAGTTTCCGCACATGCGGCAGCCGAATAGAGGACCTTTGATGGTTTTTTCCAACCAAGCCGCTATCCGGCGAGGAAACGGCTCGTGTTTGAAGGGGGAAAAGGGGGGTTGCCAGCGCCGCCCAGGGGTGAAGAGAGGCATGAACGCTCCTTGGAACTATTTTTATTTTATCGTTCACCGCGCCTTCGAGGATGGTGTCCAATGTCACTTCTCGACTAGATGAAATTCCCACATTAGACGTTATAATCGCAAGTATGCGTACTATCTTGATGGTTTCCGTGCTCATCTGTCTTAGTTTACTTCTTACGTTGATCGGACAAGTGGCCATACGACCGGCTATGGCCCAATCAGCTCCCAATCCTTATGATTTGATTGCTGCTGTTAATGCTTTGCGAACTTCGAATGGTCTGCCTGCCTATACCATCAACAGCATCTTGATGCAAATTGCGCAAGCTCAGGCCAATTATCAGGCAACTATTGGTCAGGTGACGCACATCGGGCCGGGAGGAACTCGGCCCTATCAGAGAGCATTAGCGGCAGGCTATCCTTTAGCAGGCGATCTGAGCAGAGGCGGTTTCATCGCCGAGAATGTTTTCTACGGTACAAGCATCCAGGAGGCGGTCAACTGGTGGTATAACTCCCCTTCTCATTACAATACTATGATGTCAAGCAATTTTCTGGAAATCGGCGCCGGAATCGCTGCTGGAACGGGTGGCTGGTATTTTACGATTGTCGCAGCGCGGCCGACCGCAAGCGGTACGCCGCAAC
>JANWWB010000088.1 GCA_025056515.1 Anaerolineales bacterium | reverse complement strand
TCTCGCCGTGTGCCCCAGGTTCCATCAGGTAGCAGGAAGGATATTTCATCGTCACTTTGCTGCCCAGGTTGGCATCTACCCATTCGTGCGTAGCATCGCCATAGACCTTGGCGCGTTGGGTAACAAGGTTGTACACGTTATGCGACCAGTTTTGAATGGTAGTGTAGCGCGAACGGGCGCCGCGCTTGACCACGATTTCGATTACGCCCGAGTGGAAAGAATCGGTGGTGTATTGCGGCGCAGTGCAACCTTCAACATAGTGTACCTGTGCGCCTTCGTCAACGATGATGAGCGTACGCTCGAACTGGCCGATATTGGCCGCGTTCAGGCGGAAGTAGGCCTGGAGCGGCAAGTCCACCTTCACCCCCGGCGGGACGTACACAAACGACCCACCCGACCAGACCGCCGAATTGAGAGCGGCAAACTTGTTATCCTCTATCGGAACCACTGTTCCAAAGTATTCGCGAAAGAGATCGGGATAAAGGCGCAAGCCATCTTCAATCGAAACGAAGATGACACCTTGCTTGGCCAGGTGCTCCTGGATAGAGTGATAGACCATCTCGGACTCATACTGTGCACCTAGACCGGCCAAAAACTTGCGCTCGGCCTCCGGTACACCCAGGCGATCAAAGGTCATCTTGATTTCCTCGGGCACATTGTCCCACGAGTATTCTTGTTTTTCCGTGGGCTTGACGTAGTAATAGATATCATCCAAATTCAGGTCACCGAGGTAGGCGCCCCAGGTGGGCATAGGGCGGGATAGGAAATGCTCGAGCGCCCTTAGGCGAAATTCGAGCATCCATTTCGGTTCACCTTTCATCCAGGAGATTTGTTCAACGACCTCACGGTCCAGTCCCTTGCGCGACTTGAAAACATAGCGCTCCGGAACGCTGAAGCCGTAACGATACTGTCCAAGTTCCTCAAGCAGGCTGGCATCCTTACTCATAGTTCACCTCTAAAAACAAAAGATTACGCGTAGATACCGTTGTCTTGCTTCTCACGTAGCCAGTCATAGCCGTGCTCTTCCAGATGCAAGGCTAGTTCGGGGCCGCCTGATTCAACAATCCGTCCGTCCAACATTACGTGGACGAAATGTGGTTTGATGTAATTCAGCAAACGCTGATAGTGTGTGATGAGCAATACACCCATCTCTGGGCCGGCCAGGGCGTTGACGCCATCGGCGACAATCCGGAGGGCGTCAATGTCCAAGCCGGAGTCGGTCTCATCGAGGATGGCGATTTCCGGTTTGAGAATCGCCATTTGTAAGATTTCGGCGCGCTTCTTTTCGCCGCCCGAAAAGCCATCGTTGAGATAGCGTCCGGCAAAGGAGGATTCCATCTTGAGCAAGTTCATTTTCTCCTGCAACATCTTGCGGAACTCGGGAATCGGGATGCCCTTGTCTTCAGGATTGAAGGCGCGGCGATGAGCGTTCAAGGCTGTCCGCAAGAAATTGGCTACCGTGACGCCCGAGATGGCTACCGGATATTGGAACGCCAAAAAAATTCCCAAGCGAGAGCGCTCGTCCGGCTCGAGTTCGAGGATGTTCTGGCCTTTGAACCAGACCTCGCCCTCGGTCACTGTGTAGAAGGGGTGTCCCATCAAAGTATAAGCAAGGGTAGATTTTCCTGTCCCATTCGGGCCCATAATGGCGTGAATCTCGCCCGGACGGATGGTCAAATCGACACCTTTTAGGATTTCTTTTCCTTCAATACTGACATGTAAGTTTTTGATGACAAGTTCAGACATAACCGTTCTCCTTTTGATTTGAAGCATTGGCATTATAGCAAAGCGGACAAAATATGTCAATATTTATGATAATTTTCTAATTTATTATCCTTTTTGCCGCAAAAAATCCCACACCGCATCTCGAGGTGTGGGACTGGTCTAGGAGCAAGGGGGAAGGTTAGGTTTGTAAACTCTTTTCCACCTTGGCCCAGCTATCTTTGAGCGTGACCGTGCGATTGAAGACGAGTTTTCCGTCAGTGCTATCGGGGTCGAGGCAGAAGTAGCCAACTCGTTCGAACTGGAAGCGGTCGCCGACTTTGGCTTCGGATAAAGAAGCCTCAGCATAGCTGGGATAGAGCACCTGAAGCGAATTCGGGTTGATGATGCTGTCCAAATCTTCTGTATCGTCTGGTCGTTCTACGGTAAAGAGTTGTTCGTATAGGCGAACTTCAACCGGAAGGGCATGTGCAGCTGAGACCCAGTGGAGGGTCGCTTTCACTTTGCGGCCATCGGGAGCATCGCCGCCACGGGTCGCCGGATCATAGGTAGCGTGAACCTCAACCACATTCCCGTTTTCGTCCTTGACGGCATGCGTGCATTTCACCAAGTAAGCGTAGCGTAAGCGTACCTCGTTGCCCGGGTAGAGGCGGTAATATTTAGGCGACGGGACTTCGCGGAAATCATCCTGTTCGATGTAGAGCACTTTCGAGAATGGAACCTTGCGCGTGCCGGCAGTGGGATCTTCAGGATTATTGAGGGCATCCATCTCCTCCACCAGGTCATCGGGATAATTATCGATAACCAGTTTCAAAGGACGCAGGACGGCCATGCGGCGCAAGGCGGTTTTGTTCAAGACATCGCGAATCACAGCCTCGAATTGCGCCATGTCCACCCAACTATCGTTCTTGGTTTCGCCCAGGTTGGTGACGAACTCGATAATCGCTTCAGGTGGAACACCGCGTCGGCGCAAGCCACGCAGAGTGGTCAGGCGTGGATCATCCCAACCGCGAACGATGCCCTTTTCGACTAGCTTGCGTAGTTTACGCTTGCTCATCATTGCATAGGTCAGATTCAGACGCGAGAACTCGATCTGCCGACTGGGGAACACGCCTAGTTTTTCAATAAACCATTCGTAGAGCGGGCGGTGAATCCGGTATTCTTCAGAACAGAGGGAATGGGTAATGCCCTCCATGGCGTCGTTCTGCCCATGCGACCAGTCATAGGTGGGATAGATGTGCCATTTCGTCCCAGTGCGATGGTGAGGAACGTGCATGATGCGGTACATGACCGGATCGCGCATCAGCAAGTTCGGGTGATTCATATCAATCTTGGCGCGCAAAACGCGGCTGCCTTCCGGAAATTCGCCGTTTTTCATCCGCTCCAGCAGGTCGAGGTTTTCTTCCACCGAGCGGTTGCGCCAGGGTGATTCGACGCCAGGGCGGATATTGGGTTCGGTCTCTTTCCACTTCGTACCTTTTGGTAGCGTGCCGCGCGAGGCGCTCAGCTCTGCCTGACTCTGGTCATCTACATAGGCCAAACCCATCTTCACCAATTTGACGGCCCATTCATAGAGCAAGTCAAAGTAGTCTGATGCGTATGTTTCTTTGACCCAGCGAATGCCCAACCAGGCGGCATCTTCTTTGATCGCCTCAACGAACTCGGTCTCTTCTTTGGTTGGGTTGGTATCGTCGAAGCGTAAGTAGAGTTCGCCACCGAATTCTTGCGCAGTGAAGTAATCAATCAAAAAGGCTTTGCAGTGACCAATGTGCAAATAGCCGTTTGGCTCAGGAGGAAGGCGCGTGCGCACGTAATTGAAACGGCCGGTGCGAAGGTCTTCTTCGACCGCTTCGCGGATAAACGAGGGGATTCGTGAACGGGTGCCAGAGTTCATAGTCTCACCTGTCCTGACAAAAATGCGGATGACTCAACGCAAAAATTTTGCTATCTCATCACAGAGAAGAATGCCGACAAGCGATTCATCCCATGGGTCTCTCTATGGTTCACCGGTACCTTTGTGGCTGTTATGTGAACTCATCTTATGGATTATAACAAAGACTTGGCAAACAAGGTCATATCAATCCACTCACAGAAGGTAAATGTTTTTCCATCACCGCATATCACCCGATGTCAACGTCCTACGACTATATCGTTGCTTTTTCCCGTCTCCTTTCCTGTCGAGAGAGGGGAAATGGGCCAAACGTTTGCCGTTTTTCGCAGCAACATGGTCATTGGTCTCTAGGCAGCTCTTAGCGGGAGGCTACAGGGAAGAAAAGAATGGACTGCCTAGCCTAGGTAAAGTCGAATGCCTGTCCTTTCCACTGCCATCAGTAGGTCGCGCACCGGACGCCCCAGGCGAGGATGTAGGAAGTCCGGCGCCAGGTCGGCTAAGGGAACGAGCACAAACGCGCGTTCGTGTAATCGTGGGTGTGGGATGGTCAACTCGGGGGTATCGAGCAAAAGTTCATCGTAGAAGAGGATGTCTAAGTCAATTAACCTCGGTCCGTACCGAAGAGAAGGGGTGCGTCCCAGTTGACGTTCAAGATCTTTCAAGAAGCGGAGCAAATCAAGCGGTGAGAGCTTGGTTTCTCCCTCAATCACCATATTCAGGAATTCGGGTTGGTCGGTGATGCCCCAGGGAGAAGTCTCATAGATGGGGGAAGACCGCAACACGTGGACGCTGGGCGGCAAGGCCGTTAGGGCGCGTTGTAAGTTTTTGAGGCGGTCGCCTAGGTTAGTGCCTAAAGCCAGGAAGATGTTGGTCATCACTTCACTGTGAAGCGAATCTGGGCTTCGCCTAGATTGCCGGCGCGGTCAACGGCTGTCACCCGCAGGAGATGTTCTCCGGGGGTTACTGTCCATATGAAGCCAAAGGGAGCACTCTCTGTCTTGGTCAAGAGTTGTCCATCCAAGTAAAAATTGACTTCGGCAAGGAAGGCATCCACAGCCTGCGCCTGAAAGGCTAGTTGGGGTTCACGCGCTTGGTTGATGATTTGACCGGCATGAGGATAAAGAATCTCCACTTGTGGCGGCGTGTTGTCGAGGGTTAACTGTGTCAGGGCCTGGTCGAGGCGGTTGCCCTTTCGTAAGACAAGCAGACGCAGGGTGTAGACTCCATCCAGTCCGGCGGTATTCCAGCGTCCCAGCAAGCCGTTCTCCACCGAGGTCGTCCCTTCGTGGAGGAGTATCCAGGTCTTCGGGTTTAATCCACGTCCGTATTCTAGACGATAGGAGACGAAGTCCTCACCTGCGGCAACACCGCGCACGTCTATCATCCCACCTGTCAAAGTGAACATTGCCGGCATTGTGATGCGGGCTTGTTCAGGCGGTGAGACAGGTTGGTAGGCATCATAGGTCGTCGGTGGCAACTCGAAGCCGGCCTGGCGTGCCCAGTCCAGAGCAGCAGGCGGCAGAGCGAGATAGACACGCGTTCGCACCAGCTCTGACGGTGTGAAAACGGTCGCCAGCAGGCCTGTCTCGATATTGATGTCGTACGTCTGATAGAGGCTATCATATTCAACCGGTTGACGACCTTCGAGGAAAACTTCCTCAACCACACGTGGACAAGCCGGCGTAGGGAGCAGGCCGGATGGGTCACAGACCTTGACGCTGACCACTCCGGCAGGACGTGGCCAATCGCGACGTTCCAATCCGTAGGAGGCATATTCTAGGAGTGCAGCCCACAACCCTTGTGCTGCTCCTCGCAACCCCGTGCCGCTGCCTGTGAGATGGACCAATGCAACCCGTTCTAGCGTGTATCCGATGACCCAAATTCCGCTTCCGTCCAATGAAAAGGCGGTCTTGGAGGCGGCAGGATGGTCAAGCAATTTCGTTTCCGGCGATTCGCGTAGGACATGGGTCATCAGGTAAGCTAATTGAGGGCTGAGCAACGGTCGGCTACTGGGAGATTTCCAATGCTCCCAGACCAGGCCATCTAGGCGGCTGATTCGCAAGATGGCCGCAGCTTCGAGGACCGCCTCTTCGGCGGGCAAGCCGACCTGTATTCCCTGATTGGCAAAGACTCCAAAGGCCGAAGCTAAGCGGAACGGTGAGAGGGAAAAATCTTGTTCAAGTAGCTGGCCTTCACCTGGTAAGTCCAGGCCGAAGGAGGCTGCGGTCTGTTGCACGCTCTTGTTCCCGATTTGGCGCAACAAAGTGCGCGCCGGGACGAGGGCATCGGTTAGCAGAGCAGTGCGCAGGCGAATCGGCCCCTGATAGACCTGCCCAAGCGCTGGGGCATCTTCGGGCAAATCCCAGATTAGGTTGGCTGGACTTAGACCGCGGACAAACGCGGTGAGGTAGAGCCAAGGGGTCAGACTCCAGCCGGCAGGCTGTGGCGAAAGGTCGCCGGCTGCGGCTAAAATCTCGCCTGTCCTAGGGTTGAGGACGAGCAAGCCGCCAGAGGATGAGTTGCCACCCGGCTCGATCGGCGGGAGGAAGACACTTGCGAGACAATCGGCTCCATCGGCGGCTTGCACCGGCGATGGAGCGCCGCGCAAGCGCGCCTGTTGTGTTCTCAAGAGACAATCGGCCTGTCGTTGCAAGTTATACTCTAGGGTTGTATGGATGACCATGCCACCGCGGATAGCAAGATTGCCCTGGGAAGTGCGACGGATTTGAGTCAAGAGATAGTCGAGAAACGCCGGCGCGATGGTCGGGTCGGTAGGATAAGGGCTAGGGGAAGGGGATGCCAAGCGTGGCGGGTCATTCACAGCCTGCCTTGCTTGTTCGGGAGTGATCCAACCAAGCGAGAGCAGGGCACGTAGGGCTTCGATGCGGGCGGTCTCGGCGCTTTGGGGATTGGTAAATGGGTCGAGCGTAGGCTCGTGGCCTATAGCGGCCAAGAGCGCTGCTTCGCTCAGGGTTAGTTCTTTTGCCGACTTTCCCAGATAAAAGCGGGAAGCCGCTTCTACTCCATACGCTAGATGTCCATAGTCTGCGCTATTCAGATACCACTCCAGGATTTGGGCGCGGCCATAATGGGCGGTCAATTGGGCAGCTAGCAAACGTTCACGCAAGGCGCGGCGCAGCGAAGGCGGTTCTTCGGCAAGTAAAAAGGTGAAAGCCAGCTGCTGGGCCAGGGTGGGATGGGATTCTGGGTCACGCCACCCTTGCAGGCGGTATCCCGGCGAATCCCAAAAGTCGGGTTGTTCGAGGGCCAGTGTGGCTTGAATGAGCAGGGGTGAGATTTCCTCAAGCGCCAGGAAACGGCGCAAGGTATGGGTGGGAGCGAGAACGGCCAGCAGTGTTGTCCCGTCTCGGTCATAGAGGCGGGTGGGGTGCAAAAGTAAGCCGTTCTCACGGTCTAAATAGGCTGGCAAGGCCTCCACGGATGGTAAGTCGGTTGTCAGAGAGAGATAGGCAAAGGCCACGGGAAAGAGCGCCGCCAAGATGAGCATGCTGACGAAAAACAACAAGATCAATCCACTCCGCCTTCGGTGTTGTTCCAGACGGCCATGCTTCTCTTGCAGACGACGGCGACGCCCACGCCGGGCGGCGAAGACAGCAGGGGAAAACCTCATGGCTTAGGGAGAAAACGGTCTACAGGGATGGGCATTCCATCGGAGCGGAGTGATTCAAGAGCGGCAAAAGTCGCCGCTGTTACTCCAAAGAGATGCTCGTACGGAATAGGTGGAGGACCGCCGGCACGAATGGCCTGCGCAAACGCGCGCCATTCCGCTTGCCAACCTTTATCTTGTGCCTGTTTGAAGGTGCGTGTCTTCCCCTGATGGACGAGCGTCAGGGTGCGAAAATCGTCCAGGATGGCGATTCGTCCGCCACCAAAGACTTCCAATCGTTCTTTGGGGTAGGATTTATCGCCGTTGGCGAGGTAGTCTACCACACCAACGGAGCCATCAGGGAAGGCAAAGGTCATCGAGACGTTATCCTGGCGGTATTGACCTCCATCGGGCAAGGCATGGGCGCTGACGGTGAGCGGCGGCGCGCCGACCAGGAAGGTGAGAAAATCGATAAAATGACAACCTTCCCCGAGGATGCGTCCGCCGCCGAGTTGGGGGTCATGTAGCCAATGGGAAAGCGGCAGGGGACCAGCGTTGACGCGGTAATGCAGGTAGAGCGGTTCGCGCCGCCCCTCAAAGGCTCGGGCGAGTTTTTGTGTTAGGGGAGCAAAACGGCGGTTGAACCCAACCGTGAGCAAACAAGTGGAAGAGGATTGCAATTGGCGGGCGATCGCTGTCAGGTCTTCGCTTCGAATCGCAAGCGGTTTTTCGACAAAAACGTGTTTGCCTGCTCGCAGGGCACGCAGCACCAGATCAGCATGGGAGTCATGGCGAGTTGCAATGACGATGGTGTT
>JANWWB010000055.1 GCA_025056515.1 Anaerolineales bacterium | reverse complement strand
GGTATTACAAGAAAGCCTTTGAAGCCCTTGTCAACGGTGAAACACCTTACTCTGTCCTCTGGCCATTGCTATACACGTGGACATTGGCCGTCCTGGCTTTACCCATCAGTCGTCAAGAGACTTGGGAATCGGTTTGCAAAGGCATGGGATTGATTGGGAATGCATTTGAACAAAAACTACAGATGCTTGACCGATTTCTAGACGAAATCGAGGCTTTGCTCGAAAACTACACTGTCTAGTCTGCCATATGTGGGGGGTGAAGAGAGAGCGTTGCTTTCAAAAAACTGTGGATAAATGCCCAAAAACTGTGGATAACCCACGCAAATTGTGGAAAAGTGAGAAATCTGTTCGAGTTTTACTCCCCCAAATATAGCCTTTCTGAGAACCGTTTGCCAAGATGTTGGATTGTGGATAAGCTAGTGGAAAAGATTGGGATAACTTTGAATAACTTATTCCAAGATTTTCCACAAGTTGCTCTGTCCATACCTCCCAGATATAGGCTGTCTCTTACTTCCCCCTACCATATCTCGGCAGACTTTAGCTCTTTCCACTTCTCCACATCCCCTACGGCGATTACGAATCCAGAAAATCTCTCAAATTTGTCGTGAAGACTTATAAAAGCTGAGCAAAATCCCTCGATGGTTTCTGTCAAGAGGCTACGTCGATCCAGAGAAAAACAGCATCCGTTGTTTTGTTGCAAACATATACGGTATCCTGTCTCTGCAAGGCGATCCAGCTGCCCAAAGCAGTTCCCCTGAGCATTCAAAGAACTTGATTGTCTCACACAAGGCCAAAGCTTTGCCGTGTTTCCAGATTGATAACGGCGCATACATTCATTTTGAGTTTTCCACGTCTTTGTGACAGAGATCCTCAGTCAATAGCTACACTACTGTTATCGCCAATATTCAGCTGAAGGATGGAACCATCTGGGCTTTTCCCTTGAATCCAAGCTTGTCTTCCGATGAAAGAACGCTTGAGAACAGCATTGATCACCGTGACATCGGCTTCCAGAATCGAATCTTCGATATGTGCATTTTCGATTTTGCAAGATGGCCCGATGGAAACAAACGGACCAATCGTAGCGTTGCTGATTTCTGCCGTTGGATGGATGAAGACCGGCCGAATGATTTGGACATCCTCGCCAAAGCCATCCGCAGCGTTTTCTCTCCCGTGCTCCAGAAAATAGCGGTTGGTCTCCAGCGTAGCCTGAATGGTGCCGGTATCTAGCCAAACTGATACGGGTTGCGTGCGCATAATGCGCCCGGCTTCCAGCCAGATGTTGATAGCATCGGCTAGGAAATACTCGCCCTTGAGTTGTATCCCGCGCCGGAATTGCTCCTGGATGGCATAGACCAAGTCGCGGCCTTCGCGAAAGTAATAACAGCCAACGATGACCAGATTGTTGTCGAGCGACTTTGGTTTTTCGACAAGACGGGTCACTCGTCCTTGAGCGTCCACTTCAGCGACTCCAAAGCGGCGTGGGTCGGGAACGGGCTTGACCCAGGCGACGCCATCGGCCTGTTCTTGGACGAGGAAAGAGAAATCGGTCTCGATAAGCGTATCGGAGAAGCACACAAGCATTGGACCATTCAAGTATTCGCGCGCCAACCAGAGAGCGTCTGACTGACCTTTCATTTCCGGCTGAAGGACGTAGTGGACGGTCAGTTCGGGATGGTGTTCGCGCAGATAAGCCGGAATTTGTCTCTCGCCAAGATAAGGGCCAACGATAATGACATATTCGACGGCCATTTCGCGTGGTATCGACTCGAACATGTCTAGGAGATGCTCAATGACGGCCTTGCCGGCCACACTGACGAGGGGTTTCGGTTTCGACCATGTTTGCGGGCGCATGCGCGTTGCCCAACCGGCAGTTGGAATGACGACTTTCAATGTTTGGGACATAGCACAATCCAAATCTTTCCTTAGGGTGATAGAAGCGGGTGTGGATTGCAACCCTTTAGCGATAAAAGATTAGACCGATCATGGCTGTGATGATAACCAACCAGATGGGGCTGATGTCAGTGATGGTCAGAACGACAAATGAACCGATCGCAATCAGCCACTTGTCCCATCCCTGTACAATCGATTGTCCGAGCCCTTGTTTGAGTCCTAGGACGGTGTACGCCATTTGATAGGCTGTCCACGCCAGCAGGCCGACGACAAATGGTCTCACACCCTCCACTGCCGCTTTCAGGTAAATGTTGTCCTTAACTGCTTCAAAGAAGGCGATGATGATGATCAGCATGAGCAAAGTGGTGGGGACTACTGTCCCCAGAGTGGCGGCGATTGCACCTGGCCAACCGGCCAGTTTGTAGCCGACAAAGGCCGAGGCTTGAGGTGCCGTAGGTCCTGGTAGAGAATTGCTGATAGCAATGTTATCGGCAAATTCCTCTGGTGTCACCCAGCCAGCGGCAACTGTCTCGCGCTGCATCAGACCGAGTGAGGCCGGCCCACCCCCCCAGGAGAACATAGCAACCTTGGTAAAGAGCCAAAAGATATCCCAGAGAAGTTTCCAGTCCATGGGCGTCTCCCTTTCGATGGAAAGTTAAGGCAAGAGTTGGTTGTTATCGGCTTGCATCGTTCAAGATGGTCAAATGTGCCAGGCTGGCAGCCACGCGCTTAAAGCCAACAGTCTCAAAGATGACGTCTACTGTTTCATCGCCGTCTTGGAGCTTACTTTGTAACACGATCCCCTCACCCCAGATGGGATGGCGTATGCGCATGCCAGGGTAGAATTGGGGTTGGCTTTGTCGGTCGGGTTGCTGGTCTAACCTGTTCCCGGAGCGCCAATCTGGCTTGTTGGATAGCCGGTTTGACCAATGGTCTCGTCCGGTGCGGCTCTTACCGGTGAGCAGTTCGGCTGGGATGTCGTCCAAGTAGCGCGAGGGAATAGTCTCCTCGGCGTAGCCGCGCGAACCGCGACGCAGGGCGCGGACGAGGTAGAGACGATCTTTGGTGCGCGTGATACCCACATAGAACAGACGGCGCTCTTCTTCCATTGCTTCTGGGTCGTCGAAGGAGCGGCTGTGTGGCAAAATACCGTCATCCAGGCCAACGATGAAAACCACACCAAATTCCAACCCTTTGGCAGCATGCAAGGTTAGCAGGGTTGGTGCATTCTTTCCTTCTGCGAGCGTGTCCTGGTCAGAGATGAGCGCCACATCTTGGAGAAATTCTTCCAGAGAACGATTGGCATATTCCAACGTTAGGCGGCGCAATTCCTGGACGTTTTCCCAGCGTTCGGCGCCTTCTTCGGTACCATCGTCGAGGTACTCGCGGTAGTTGATGTCTGTAGCGATGCGGTCGAACAACTCGGTGACCGTGAGTCGTGCGGCTTCGGTGCGCCATCTAGCTAGCAGTGCCCCAAAATCCGCCAGTGGTAACGCCGCACGACCGGTGAACTGTGACCAGAGAGGGGATGCATCGCCGCGTGCCAGGTCAAGCAGCACCGCACCCGGCGTCAGGCCTGCACTTCGTGCAGCAACATGCAGAGCTAGTATGGTTTTCTCACCGATGCCACGCGGCGGGACGTTGATGACCCGGTCGAGTGAAATTTCATCGGCTGGGTTGTGGACCAGGCGCAGATAAGCAATCATGTCCTTGACTTCACGCCGCCCGTAGAAGCGCTGCGCCCCCACCAAGCGATAGGGCAGGCGGGCTTGCAGAAACGCTTCTTCTAGCAGACGAGATTGTGCATTAGTGCGGTACATCACGGCGCATTCGCCTGGTTCGACTTTTCCTGAAGCGATTAAACTAGCGATCGTATCTACGACAAAGGAAGCTTCGGCGTAGTCATCGAGCGCTTCGTAGTAGAAGATTTTTTCTCCAGCGCCGCGCTCGGTGAAAAGTCGTTTACGACGGCGATGTGGATTGCGATCAATAACTGCCATGGCGGCATCGAGGATATTCTGCCGCGAACGGTAATTTTGTTCCAGAAGGATGACCTGGGCATGGGGGAAGTCCTGCTGAAAGCGCATCACGTTTCTGTAATCTGCGCCCCGCCATCGGTACACGCTCTGATCTTCATCGCCCACACAGAAGATGTTCCCGTGCACC
>JANWWB010000010.1 GCA_025056515.1 Anaerolineales bacterium | reverse complement strand
CAAAGCGTATCGGCCGAGGCATTCGTTTGGGAACGCAATCAACCTACTGCCTGCCTTTACCAGTGCGTCTGTGGAGCCAAGGGCGAATTCCCAGTCACAGAAGACGACCTGGTGCGCCTGAAACAAATCAGCGCTGCTGATGCGCTCCATCGCGCCCGTGCACTCGAACGAGTAGCCTCCCTCGACGACCCAGCACGCCCCTTTGCTGAAGAAGCCTTGAACTGCTATTTTCCTCGCGCATTATATGCCCTCTTCACGCTTATCAATCAACTCGAACGCTTGAACCCCTCACCCAGACGCCGACAAGCATACCTGGCTTTGCTTCTGGCTGCTTGCGATGAGGTCAATACCCTCTGGCCATACCCAACTGAACGACCACGTCCTCGCCAACTGACAACCCCACCGCGTTTTCTAGAAAAAAATATCTGGCTAGCACTTGAGCGCACGGTAGAACGTTGGCAAACAACCTCGCCAGTGGTTGTTTTGCCCTGGGAAGGAAAGAAAGAACATGCTGTCACTTTGTCTTCTTCTGGCAATATTTACTACTTTGAAGGTCCAGTGCGCCGCCTCATGCCAGCCTTACAAGTCTTTCCACCTGAAGCCATCGTCACAGCGCTGCCCCGTCCCAACCAAGCCTTTTGGGCGCTTTCCGTTTTGTGGACCGGTTGGCTGTGGGGTCGAGAACATGCTGAACCGCTTAAGGTTCTCTTGCAGCGTCGCCGCTATGACTGGAACTGGCATGCCTCAGCCCTGTATGCCGCTCTTAAGCGGCTGCCTCCCAGCCTCTCTATAAATACTCCCTTCCTAGCGCTCATGGCCGACCCAGAACCCTCTTTTCTCAGCGCCGTCTTATTGGCCGGCGCAGCTGCAGGGTTTGACCTAAACGGCCTTGCCCTTCGTACGACGCGCGATCCCCTCCAAATCCTATGGCGAAAGCGGCCTTTTCTCAGAAGCCACCACAACGAGATTGACCCGCTACACGTTCAGACCTCCATCGAGACGTTTCTCCACCGCTTAGGAGAGCCAGCCCCGTATTTGCACCTCCACGCTGCCGCCTTACATGCCATGGCGACAGACCATGCCTTGCACTGGCAGGAGAACGCTCTCTCGAACCTACACGCTCCCATTCAAGTTGCACTCACGCGTCCTAGCCTGAGACATTATTCCGACAGCCAAAATATCGAAACCGGGGTATGGGGTCTCAAAACAACACCTTCCACCCAACCGCTGGCCGACCGAGTGGAAATTGCGGTTGTCTCGTATTTGCAAAAACACCCTGGAGCGACCTCTGAGCAAATCGAGCATCTCGTGAACAACACCTTCCGTGGACTTTACACACCCGCAGTAGAACTTATACGGGCGATCTTAACCTCGTATGGAATCGAGACAGACGGAGGTTGGTATCTGCGCCCCGAGGATTCTCCAACCCTGCGCCGTACTGACCTAGAAAGCGCTCGACAACAACTGACCGCTTTGGGAGAACGTCTCGGTTTCCTTGTCACCTTTACACCAAAACCTTGGCGTATCCTCCACTGGCAAGAGAGCGGCGGAAAAAATCGGTACACTTACCACCTGCTGACATCTGCCGTCGTGGGACGGATCCTGTATCAATCCCGCAATACCGATGGTTACCGCTTGTTGGTCTTGCCCGGCGGACGGGCCGGTCTCTTGGCATATAAGCTAGAACGAGACCCCGCACTGCGCTCTCGCGCCGAGGGCTGGCGGGTCTTAAAATTCCGCCATTTGCGCCGACTGGTAGAACTCTCGCACCTAACACTAGAACGATGGGAGAAAGAACTTTCCAATGACCCGCTAGAACCGCCAGAACAAATGAAACTCTTTTGACCTCCTTGCGTAGATACCATAAACGTCAGTTATAATAAACTAATGCCAAGTCCCAAACGTCTTGTTTCTCTTGCCCGTTATCTCATCATACCGGCCGGACTAATTGTTATCACCATCTGGCTTCTTAACACACCGCCCGGTCTGCTTGGCAAATTAGATGGGATCGGCTACGCGGTCTGTCACCGCATCCCGGAACGCTCTTTCCATGTTGAAGGACGTCCTTTGCCACTTTGTGCCCGCTGTTCCGGCATGTACCTGGGCGCTATGATTGCCCTTATTTACCAGAGTATCGTCTCACCCTACCACCAAAAATTTCCCCGCTGGCCTATCGCTATACCCTTAATTCTCTTTGCAGTGGCCTTTGGAATTGACGGCGCAAATTCCTATCTGTATCTCATCAAATCAGTCTCTTCGGGTCCCCTGACCCAGATTCCAAACCTCTACATTCCAAACAACACCCTCCGACTGTTCACTGGCGCTGGCATGGGACTAGGCCTATCTGCTCTGCTTTATCCGGCCTTCAACCAGACCGTCTGGAACCAACCGGACGACCGTCCTGCCCTAACATGGAAAGACCTGATTACTTTAGTCGGACTGATTGTGATTGTTAATCTGCTGATATTGACCGAATCCCCTCTCATCCTGTATCCTGCTGCTTTCGTCAGCGCAGGCGGCGTAGTCGTGCTTTTGACGATGGTATATACGATTGTCTGGATCATGCTAATGGGAGAAGAGAATCGCTTCGTCCACCTACGACAACTATGGCTGGCTCTCCTAGCCGGCTTGACCATTGCCTGGTTACAAATTCTGTTGATTGACTTGTTTCGCTTTTGGCTGACCGGCACTTGGGGACCTATTCCCCTTAGCTAGGCAGCCAAACGGAAAGGAGAAAAGCCGTATGGAAGCACTGTTTGGAATCATCGGCGCTTTCGGACTTTCGGCCAGCGCCGGCCTGAATGCCTATATTCCCCTTCTTGTTGTCGGCGTGATTGCACATTACACTGATTGGATTCGGCTGGCTCCCCCCTTCGACACGTTGGCAAATCCTTGGGTTTTAATCGTGCTCGGCATTCTGTTAATCATCGAGATGCTTGCTGATAAAGTCCCCGCGGTCAATCACATCAACGATGCTATTCAAACGATTGTACGCCCAACTGCTGGAGCGATTGTGTTTGCCGCTAGCGCAAACGTTATCACCGAGATTCATCCGGTACTGGCGATTATCTGCGGCATCTTGGTTGCTGGTGGCGTTCATGCTATTAAAGCAGGAGCCGTTCGTCCGGCAGTAACTGCTACTACTGGCGGTGCAGGCAACATTCCCGTGAGCATCCTAGAAGATGTAGTGGCAACCATACTTTCGATACTGTCAGTTGTGCTTCCGATTTTGGTGGCTATTTTCCTGATCTTGCTCATTTTCCTCATTGTCTGGCAGATACGACGGAGAGCTTACCAGAAACGTCAAACCATCTAAACCCAAAGGAGTTTTTTATGTTGTATCCTTCCTCTTCTCCCGAAGAAAGCCAACTTGTGCGCGAGCTGAGCCAGCCGATTTACCAAGCCAAAGGCTGGTTGAAGTTCTTGGGCATTCTCAGCATCATCGGTGGAATAACCCAGGCATTGACCATCGTTGGCATCCTGATCGCTTGGCTGCCTATTTGGCTAGGAGTATTGATGTATCAAGCTGGCTCGAACATCGAATCTGCAGCCCAAGCGGGCGATAAATTCAGCTTCCTACGCTCTTTAGGCAACCTCAAAACGTATTTTGTGCTTCAGGGCGTATTGATCTTGATTTCAATCATCGTTCCTTCACTTATCTTTTGCGTGATCTTCATCCTGTCTTTGTTCGGCGTCACCCTCATCCCGTGGGAAGAATTAATGTATAACCTATACTAACTCTCTTCCCATGCTCTGTTGCAAACAAGGAT
>JANWWB010000334.1 GCA_025056515.1 Anaerolineales bacterium | reverse complement strand
CGAGGTGGTATCCTCCCCGCGCCAGACCAGGGCGCGGACACGTTCGCCGCGTTCCAGCAGCCTGCGGACAAGGACATTGCCGATATGTCCGGTCGCACCGGTAACGAGATTCATACGTTCCCTCTCTCTGCAGAAATCATCACCACCAAGGCGCAAGAGAACACAACGGAGAAAACGTTTCCTTCGTGCTCCTTTGCGTTCTTTTTGGTAAAGCCGTGTAAGTCTCATTTTGCCAGGCCGTTCATCAAGATCTTCATGCTCTCCTCGCCGACCTTTTGCCAGTCCGCGCCTTGCGGGTCGAGCACGCCTTGCAGGAACAGCCCCACTGCCAGCGAGAGAATGACCTGCGCGGCAGCCTGCGGGTCGGTCTCCGGCTTGAGTGAGCCTTCGGCGACGCCGTCGGCCACCAGCCGGGCGAAGTACTCCTGATAGTGCCGATAGGGGGCGATGGTGGCTTCCCAGACCTTTTCGTCGCGGCTGGCCTGCAGCCAAAACTCGAGGAACATCGGCAGGCGCTCATCGGCAGAAGCTAGGATGACAGGCAAGAGGCTTGTCATCGCTACGAAGGTTTCCGGTACAGTAGCCTGACGTAGGGATTCTAGCCCTTTAGCGATAGTCTTGAGCCAACCATCAAGCAAGGCTAAGAAGACGGCCTGTTTGCTAGGGAAATGATGATAGAAAGCGCCCTTACTGAAGCCTGCCTCAGCACAAATCCCGTCCACACTGGCGGCGTTATAACCAACCAAAGCAAAGCACCGCAAGGCAGCCTCGAGTAACTGGGCGCGCGTCGCTTCACTACGTTGTTGCGTCATTTGCTTGTCTCCTCGAGTCCAAACGAGATAAGCATACCGACCGGTCGGTATGCTTATCGTATCACCCTGGTTTTAGATTGAGTTTAGAAACGGCTGAAAATTCGCTGTCAAAATCCTACTCGAGGACTAACAAAATCGGCTCTTCATATCTTCCCCATCAGCGCCTGCACGTAAGTCTTAATTTTGATTGGTTGGCCGGAAAGCATCACTTGGGCGCGGAACATACCCGCTACAGCGCGGACGATGAGGACGGCGGTCGCAGCGAGCAGGAGGGCTGAGAGCGGCGGCTGCCACCAGGCCACGCCTCCCATCGAGAGGCGCGCCATCATCGCCACCGGCGCAGAGAGCGGGAAGAGGCTCAGTCCGGTCGCCAGCGCGCCGTGCGGGTCACTGGCAAAGACATTATTGCTGAAGAACAGCGGCACGATGAGCGGCAACAGGATGACGAAGGTCACTTGCGAGGCCTCGCGCAGGTTGGGCGCCAGCGCCCCCAGCCCGGCCATCAGGCTGGCATAGACGGCGTAGCCGAGCAGGAAGAAGATCACCCCCCAGGCAAGGAAATCGGGCGGCAGGCGGATTTCAGAGGGCAGGTTGAAGGTGCGCCCGCTCAGGTTGAGTAAAACGTAGGTCGTGCCGCCCCACAGAATGGTTTGTAGCAAGCCCACCAGACCTAGGGCGATGATCTTGCCGGTCAGCAGTTGGCGTGATGAGGCTGAGGTCAGCAGGACTTCCATGATGCGGTTCTCTTTTTCCTTCGAGATGCTGTTGAGCAGCAGGGTGGCCGAACCGATGATGAGGATGTAGTAAAGCAGCGTAACCGTGTAAGGCACCCACATCGTCGCCGGATTGTCCTCGTTGGGCGCGACGGCAGGGGCGAGGGAAATTTCCTCGACTTCCAGCGGCCCCTGCGCCAGGTTGACCAGCCTCCAGTCGCCGCCAGCCAGGTTGACCTTCAGCACCCAGGTGAACAGGTCCGACTGCGCGCTGTCGCCGGCGAGAGGGTTGAAGTCCGGGCGGATGTAGCGGATTTCGCCGCGCTGGATGTAATCGGCTGGGACGATGTAGTAGGCCGCAATCTCGCCCGCTTCCAGCGCCCGGCGGGCGGAGGCTTCGTCCGGGTAGGCAAGGAACGTTCCAGGCGGGACGCTCTCCGGGATTTCGCGAATCAGGCCGCTCTCGTCCACGTAGCCTTCGGGACGCGTCTCCTGCGGGCCGAGCAAGACCAGGCTGAAGGTCAGGGAAGCCGTCTGGTTGCGGTTCAGCCCGCCGATGACGCCAAAGACCAGCGCCGCCACCACCGGCAGTCCGAGCGTGGTCAGCCAGAAGGACGGACGGGAGAGCAGGGTGACAACTTCGTTCTTGAGGATGGTTAGGATTTTTTTCATTGGGTCATCCTTAACACAAAGGGCACCAAGGTTCGCACAAAGGACTCAAGGAGTTTTGATGTGACAAAACACAACGGTCATGAAGGCTGGCACGAAGGGCGCAAAGGAACTTGTTCAAAACCCAAAGAAAATCCTTTGTGTCCTTCGTGTTTAATAACTTTTCCCAAACACCTCGCGCAGTCTGAGACGTTTGCCGTAGCGCAGCATTCCCAGCCGGAAGACGCGCCCGGCCAGCCAGAGCGAACCGGCTGCTGTCGCCACCTGAATGGCCGCACTCAGGGCAATCTGCCAGGCCGGCAGGATGGTCATCCCGTCGCGGATGAGGATGGTCAGCGGCGCGGTGAACGGGAGCATGCTGAGGGTCACGGCGAGCGGCGAGTTGGGGTTGGTCATCAGCGTGAACATGAACATGTACGGTATCCAGACCGGCAGGACAAGGATGCCGATGACCTGCTGGCCCTCGCGCGCCTCGGTCACCGCCGCGCCGATGGCAGCCGTCAGGGCGGCGATGGTCACGAAGGACGGCAAAACAATCAGGATAGTCAACCAAATCGTTTGAGGGGCAATCTGCACGCTGCGCAGGAACTCCAGCGAGGAGCGCCCGCCGAGGACGATCAGCGCGCCGAACAGCACCCAGACGACGATTTGCGTCAGGCCGATGGCGATGTCGCCGAGGATTTTGCCGGCCATGAACTGCCCCGGCGAGACCGAGGTGATGATGACCTCCATCGTGCGGTTTTCTTTTTCCTCGGTCACGGCCTGCACCAGATAGCCGCCAGTGGTGAACATGGCAATGATAAAGGCGATCCCCATCAGCATGGGCAGGAAGAAGTTCAGGAACGTGTTTTGGGCGGCGACGCGGCTGCCGTCGGGCGAGAGGACGACTACCTCGCTGCCCTCCAGCAAACGGTTGACGACCGCCGGGTCGAGGCCGCGCAGCAAGTTGACGGCCAGGAATTCATAGAACTGCTCGCGCGCCGGGATGCTGATTTCGTCGTTGTAGACGGCAGTCAGGCGGCCGGTCGTCTCGTAATCGGCGGGGATGACGTAGTAACCCTGAATCTGTCCCGCCTCGAGCGCGGACCGGGCGTCTGCTTCCGTTTCGAAGGGCAGCAGCGGCACCGGCTTGTAGGGTTCCTCCGGCTCCGGAGCCGGGAGCGGATCGGCGAGCAGCCCCGACTGGTCCACATAACCGAGAGGGGTGGTGTTGTTTTCCATTGAGATGAGAACAAAGGCAAACCCCACCATAACCAGCCCGAAGAGCGGAATGCTCAAGAGTCCGATCAAGAAGCGCTTGTTGAAGACGTGGCGCTTGTATTCGTAGAGGGCGACGCGCAGGAGTTTGGTCATACTTTACCTCCTGCCGGTAGGTCGGATGGCCGATCCGACCTACCCTGCACCACGCGGATGAAGATTTCGTCCAGGGTGGGCAGGGCAATCTCGAAGTGCTCGACCGGCACCTCGCGGCGGACGAGTTCGCGCAGAATCTCCTGCGGCTGGACGCCCGGGCGCAGGTGCAGTTTGACCGCGCCGTTGACCGGCTCGACGCGCTCCACGCCCTCGAGGGCGGGAATCCCGTTCGCGCCTTTGACCAGGACGGCGTTGGCGGCGAACTGACGGCGCACCTCGTCCAGCGCGCCGTAGAGCATGACGTGGCCGTGATCGATCAACACGATGCGGTCGCAGAGTTCCTCCACCAGGTGCATCTGGTGCGAACACAGGACGATGGTCACGCCGGCGGCGCGCTGCTCCCGCAGCAGGTCTTTGATCATCTGCGTGTTGACCGGGTCGAGGCCGGAGAAGGGTTCGTCCACGATGAGTAGTTCGGGCTGGTGCAGGAGCGTGGCGATGACCTGCGCCTTCTGCTGCATGCCCTTGCTGAGTTCCTTGACCTTCTTATGTTTGTGGGCGGCTAGGTCGAAGCGCTCCAGGTAACCGGCGGCGCGGCGCCTCACTTCGGCCTCGCTCAGGCCCTTCAGCGAGCCGAGATAGGCCAGACAGCGCTCGAGCGGGATGTCCTGATAGAGGCCGCGCTCCTCGGGCATGTAGCCGATGCGGTCCTTTTTGGCCTCCGTCATCGGGCCGCCGAGGATGGCAATCGAGCCGGAGTCGGGTTTGAAGATATCCAACATGCAGCGGATGCTGGTGGTCTTGCCCGCCCCATTAGGGCCGAGCAGGCCGAAGAGTTCGCCCTTCTCGACCGAGAAGGAGACGTCGTCCACGGCCTTGACCGCGCCAAAGGACTTGGAAATGTGGGAAAGTTCGATAGCGGGCATGGGGAACTCCTTGTTCAGCCACAGATTACACAGATTTGGCCAGGCGGAATCCAAAAGTTTCAGACTCCACCA
>JANWWB010000357.1 GCA_025056515.1 Anaerolineales bacterium | reverse complement strand
CGTTTCGTCAACGGCGTCTTGGGAAGTCTGGCCTCAAATGAGAATGAGATTTGTCAGGCGTTGAGATCAGAATGAATCAAGCTCCTGTCTCCTCCTCGCCGCGTTGGAGCGCGCTGACCAAATTGGTTGTGGCTTTGACCTCCGTGTTTGTCTTGGGGGCTTTGTTGCTTCAGTTCCGAGGTCTTATCTTCCCGGTTGTTCTGGCTTTCCTCTTGGCGTATTTGCTCTATCCTGTAGCGCTCTTTCTTGCTCGTCGTGTACGGCTCTCTTGGCGTTGGAGCGTCCATCTGATTTATTTAGTGATTTTTGCTGCCGTCATTAGCTTGTTCACAGCGGGCGGAATCGGCTTGGTCCAGCAAGTACAAAACTTGATTCGTTTTATTCAGAACAACATTGATGAGATTCCCATCCTGATTGAAACGTGGCTCAATCAACGTTATCAAATTGGACCGTTTACGCTTGACCTATCTACCTTTGACTTGGCTTTTCTGAATGAATGGCTCTTGCCTCGCATCGAACCTGCTCTTGGGCGCTTGGCCGGTCTCGTGGGGACAATAGCCAGTAGCGCGGCCTCTACCATTGGATGGACATTTTTTATCCTGGTGGTTTCATATTTTTTCTTGCTTGAAAGCGGCGGATTGCGAGACCGAATCATACAAATTAATTTGCCGTTCTATTCTGAAGAATTGCGCCGGCTGGCCGAAAAGCTCGCCCAAGTGTGGAATGCCTTCTTGCGCGGCCAGATGATCATCTTTGTACTGACCACAATCGTCTATGCCATCGTTTTGACGATTCTCGGGATCAGGTATGCATTTGTCTTGGCATTGGTGACGGGCTTTGCGAACTTTTTGCCTTATGTCGGTCCGGCGGTGAATTGGTTCGTTTTGGGGTTGGTTGCTTTCTTGCAGGATAGCAATTACTTTGGCCTTCCTCCTCTAGGCTATACGATCCTGGTCATTGCTGTTGCCTTGGTGATTGACCAGATTTTTAACAATTTGGTGAACCCACGTGTCTTGGCAAATACCCTCAAAGTCCACCCAGCGTTTGTACTGATTACCGCTCTTTTGGGGGCGCGTTTGATTGGAGTCTTGGGGGTAATTTTGGCCGCTCCGTTGTTGGCGACCTTTCAAGTCTTGAGCACGTATATCATGCGCAAGATGCTCGACCTGGATCCTTGGCCACCTGAAACACCGGTCGAAAAATCGCCCTCTTCCCGTCGCTGGCGAAAATGGCTGCTTAAGATACGCTCTTTTTTGGAAACTCTTTGGCGTCGTGTTAAGTCTCCATCGTAAGTTTGTGCGAGGATGGAGCGAAGCGGCAAAGTGTTTGATTAGCTTGATGCAACTTCCGGCTAGTTGACCTTGTACAAATCAGACGGACGTGATACCCTTAAGATGCCGACAAAGAATTCTCTTGTTTATGATTAGGAGATGGTATGACAAAGCAAATGGAACCCAAAACTGAAACATTGGCTGAAACAGATAACTATCTTGCCTGGAAAGCCGAGGAACCGGACGGGGAGACCACCTATCATCTGGAGCTGAATAATGTAACTTTGCACTTCTTCAAAGAGGAGTGGGAAGAATTCATCGAACTGATGCGGATGCTCTTATAAGATGCTCCGTTTCCATGCGATTACTGATGTTCCTGGGATTGAGGTCGGTCAGAGCCAAGACGAAACTGCGCTTACGGGTGTAACGGTAATCTTGTGCCGTCGTGGGGCGGTGGCCGGGGTAGATGTTCGTGGCTCTGCACCTGGCACGCGTGAAACCGACCTTCTTAACCCCATTCATCTGGTTGAGAAAGTCCACGCCGTGATGCTGGCGGGTGGATCGGCTTTTGGGCTGGAGGCGGCCTCGGGCGTGATGCGCTGGTTGGAGGAGCAGGGGATTGGCTTTGAGACCGGAGCGGCGCGTGTCCCGATTGTGCCGGCGGCGATTCTTTACGATTTGGCGCTTGGTCGGTCGGATGTTCGTCCGGATGCCGCAATGGGATATGCAGCAGCCGCGGCAGCGTCTGCTGGAGCGGTTGCTGAGGGGAATGTTGGAGCTGGGACGGGGGCGTCAGTCGGGAAAATCTTCGGTATGGTGGGTGCGATGAAAGCCGGCATTGGCACCGCTAGCCTCGACTTGGGAGGCGGCATCCGAGTTGGAGCGTTGGTTGCTGTCAATGCTTTTGGGGATGTGGTGGACCCGCAGACGGGTGAGATTCTCGCCGGAGCAAGGCCGGTGCACATCGGCCCGCTGAAACTAGGAGGCGAGGGACGTTTTGCCAATACCTTGCAGGTGATGCGCACCTGGTCAGGACGCCAAATTTTGCGACTGGCGATGGCGCGCAATACTGTCATCGGCGTTGTAGCCGCTAATGTGCGCTTTACCAAGGCGGAAGCGACTAAGATGGCGCAAATGGCGCACGATGGTTTAGCGCGCACTATTCGTCCGGCGCATACGATGTTGGATGGAGATACGATTTTTGCGCTTGCAACCGGAGGTCGACGGGCGGATGTGACTCTGGTTGGTGCCTATGCCGCCGAAGCGATGGCTCAAGCGATCGTCCGCGCAGTCCTAATGGCAAAACCGGCAGGCGGATTGCCGGCTGCTCATCTTTGAAACTTAGGATAGCTTTTTCGGGGGGACCTCTTGGTGTGTGGTGTTATTCTTCCAGATTTAGCTTTTCCAGACCTCCTAAAAGTTCGAGGTCTTCCGGTAGGTCAAGGTCAAGCGCTAGGGAAGGGGAGTGCACAAGTTCGACTCGCGCTCCAGCCTCGATGGCGCGCGCAGCATGGAGGTGACTGGAAGCAGGGCCATACGCATACTCGAGCAAGCCGGCCGGATTGACAAAGAGAGCATTGGTGCCATCCTCTCGTCGGTCGGGAGCGATAACGACCACCGGCGGTTTTTGGCCGCGCTGCAACACTTGGCGGATATCCTCCGGTGTGACGAGTGGTAAATCCGCCGGTAGGATGAGAACAGCGTGTGCCCGTTGTATTTGAGCGACAACGGTGGCGCGTTTGAGCGCTAGGTTGAACTGCGGTGCGCCGTATTCCAAGACGGTACGGACACCGATTTCGCGAGCCAGGGCT
>JANWWB010000329.1 GCA_025056515.1 Anaerolineales bacterium | reverse complement strand
CGACCGGCAGAAATTGGTGGATGTATGGCCTTAGGGTTGACTCGTTTGCGGGTCGCCAAAAAGCCCCTCGTCGGAGTAATCTCTACGGGTGATGAGGTCATCCCACCTGATCAACCGACGCAACCGGGCCAAGTTCGTGATGTGAATTCGTATTCGCTTTCTGCCTTGATTGAACAGGTCGGCGGCCAGCCGCGCCGTTACGGTATCTTGCCGGATAATTTGGATGCGCTCAAGGATGTTGCCGCACGTGCTCACGCCGAGTGCGATATGGTGTTGATCACCGCCGGTTCTTCGGCCAGTGTACGCGATAATACAGCAGAAGCAATCGCTTCTTTGGGTGCACCAGGAGTTTTGGTCCATGGTATCAACATCCGGCCGGGGAAACCAACTATTTTGGCCATCTGTCAGGGCAAGCCGGTCATCGGTCTGCCAGGTAATCCGGTGAGCGCGCTGGTCATCGCTATGCTATTTGCCGTGCCGGTGATCGAAAAACTGCTGGGCTTGCGCCCTCGTCCGCGACCAACTGTCTTGGCACGCTTGGGGGTTAATCTCTCCTCGCAAACCGGACGTGAGGAGTGGATTCCGGTACGGTTGGTTGAACTGTCCGACGATCGTGCAGGTGTGCGCTATCGCGCCGAACCCGTCTTTGGCAAGTCGAATTTTATTTTCTGGTTGGCTGCCGGCGATGGTTTGGTGCATATTTTCCCTGATGCTGCTGGTGTGAGCGCCGGCGAGCTCGTTGAAGTGCTGTTATTCTGACCGTTCGGTCATTTTCTTTTGAAGGAGCATTTGCTTCTCCTCCTGGCTCAAGAAAGCCATGCGGAGTGCATTGCGCTGCGCTTGACGGATTTGCTCTGCTGTCAGGCCGGCTTGCGGTGCTGCAACTTCATATTCATAAGGCAAGGTAATGCCGCTGATGCCGGGGTCGTCTGTGTTCATCGTGGCGCAAATTCCGTGCTCTAAAAAGGTCTTGAGTGGATGTGCCGCGTAATCCGGTACGCACGAGGTTTGGACATTGCTGGTGAGGCAGGATTCCACCCCAATCTCGTGTTCGGCCAAGTACTCCAGTAGGAGCGGGTCTTCTACCGAGCGAATTGCGTGTCCCAGACGTTCGGCACCCAGTAGGCGGATGGCGTTCCAGACCGATTGCGGCCCGGCGCTTTCTCCGGCGTGGACGGTAAAGTGCCAGCCGGTGTCTCTGGCGCGTCGGAAGTGTTCGATAAACCATTCCGGGGGGAAATTGGCCTCATCTCCGGCCAGGTCAAGAGCGACAATGTGCTCTCGATGGCTGAGTAGCGCCTCCAGTTCTCGGCGAGCGATATCAGGACCATAGGTGCGGCTGAGGATGCCGATGAGGTTAATGCGCACGCCGAAATCACGCACACCGGCACGGATTCCATCTACCACGGCTTCGACCACCCCTTGCGGGTCGAGGCCGTTCGGTTGTGCCATAAACCAGGGACTGAAGCGCAATTCGGCATAATCGATTCCCTCGCGTCGGACATCCTCCACATTTTCGTAAGCGATACGCCGAATGGCCTCATGATTCACCATTACAGCAGTCATCCAGTGGAATTTGGCAATAAAAGCCATCACCCCTGGTTGCGGCTCTGTGACTTGGACATGGGGACGCAAACCCTCGATATCAGATGCCGGTAGAGGTAGATTGTGGCGAAGGCCAAGATCCAGAATCGTTTCCAGGCGGACGGCACCATCAAGATGACGATGCAAGTCAATCAGAGGCAGGGAACGGTCAATCAGCATTCGAGTATACCTAGGATCAGTCTTGTTTCGAAAGGATATTATCCCGAAAGCCGTAAAGAGCAATGATCTTTTCGATGATTTTCTTGTCCTCTTCTGTGACTTGGATGAATTCAATCCCAAGATTGTAGGTTTGCGGCTCGATATCCGGTTGTGTCCATTTGACTTTGCCTTCGACCTCCAGATAGGGCTGTGCAGCGATGTCATCGGTCAGTTCTATCTGCAAGCGCAATACTTTCCCCACAGGAAATGCTGAGGGACTGAGAATCATCGCTCCACTAGGTGTAATATCGACCAGGTTACCAATTTGCTGATGGCTTTCCCGGTCATAGATGCGCGCATAGTAGAGCAAATAACGGCGTTTGACTTTACGCCGGTCTTTCATCGCACACTTCCTCTGACACGTATAAACCTAGATATCTGACATATGTCTTGAACACGCCCGCGGCTCATAGCTTGGGGGCCTGCTAAAGCGGCTTGGTCGGACCATGAGCCGTCTTTGAGCAGATTCTCAAGTTCTCAGCCAGGGGAGTGATCCCATCGGAGACGGCAACAAGGACCGTTTTCTCAAACTGTCAGGTTGGTAGTACAAAACAAGTATAGAACAAAACCAAGGGCAAATCAACACTCCTTTTTCGGACAGTTGTGTCTTGCTTGACGTTGTTCAAGAGATAGGGTAGATATTGTGCATGACTATGGTCTACGATCTTGAGGTGGCATGACAAGAGCATTTTTGAGCCGACGTGATTTCTTGAAACTTTTAGGGGCGAGTGCGTTATCTGCTCTAATCAGCTGCACCGGATTAGACGAGTCGTTGCGTGTTCTCCCTACGCCTACCTCTACTTGGTCCCCCACAAACACTCCCCCTCTTGTGCCTTCAGTCACACCTACCGCTACAACCTCTTCGACGCCGACGACAACGCCTCTCCCTACTCTTGTCCCTGCACAGCTGGCCCGGGAAATCGAGTCCCGCATTCCGGCAACACAAATACCGGTTATTGAATATCACTATCCAGGTTTTTCGGCGGCGGGTGTCTCGCAGCCGATGGATGTTTTCATCGCCCAGTTGGATTTTCTGTATGAAAACGGTTATCGTAGTTTGACCGATGTAGAGTTGCTTGCGTTTTTACGTGGGGAAGCAGTCTTTCCGGCAAAAACGGTCGGTTTTCGAATTGACCAGGGGAGCGCGCATTTCGATGCGTTCGAGCAGATGATTGCCCTCTTTCAAGAACGAGGCTTCCCGGTCATGGTCTATGTGAATACCGGTGAAAATTTCACCCAGGCACAGTGGGATCGCTTAGCAGAGTGGACGCATCAAGGAGTTATCTCTCTTGGTTCTCATTCGGTAACTCATCCGGATTTTCGCAAAATTTCTTGGGACGAAGCCTACGCCGAGGCGCTCAACTCCCGCTTGATGATTGAATATGAGATGGCAAAACGCGGCCTGGATTATCGTGTAATTAGTTTTGCCTTTCCTTTCGATAGTGTTCCCGAGAATGTCGAATTCGTGCGCCAAGCCGGGTATGCCTTTTGTTTCGGCGGGAATTTGTTCGGCTCGAAAAACAATTCTGTTCGACCTGGGCAGTTTCTCTTGCCGAGTCTGTACACGTATGTGACCAATAGCATGCTTCAATCGGTTGCGCTTAATCCCTATAACAGTCCACGTTCGTATATTTTGGTCAGCGGGTATCCGTTTGATGAACTGATGCGTTGGAACACCACCCCGATCACTCAAGCGGCTATTGAGCAAGCGCTTGGGCGTCCTTATCCTGAGATCTTTTTCGGCAAATTGATGCCGTTGCCTATCAGTCCTTCCCAAGAGAGGAGTTTGGTACGGCCGCGAGGGATTGTTTTGCACACAGACGGTCAAGCAGGGAATGAGTTTAACTCTTGGCGATCTGAGAAGACCTTTCATGGCTTGCTTCAAAATAACACCGATGTCACGTTGGCAGTTGGTCTAGATGGAATATCGCAGTTCTTAAGGATGTTTGAAGGTTTTGTCGTTCCCAGCCGCGGTGCAGAAGGATACAGCGATTTTTTGAGCATTGAAATGAGCGGCCGGGATTATAATTCTGTCTTG
>JANWWB010000305.1 GCA_025056515.1 Anaerolineales bacterium | reverse complement strand
GAACGCGACCCAGAAAATCTTGTTTCTTCGCAAGTTCGTTATTTCCGTGCCCGTCGCTTGCTCAGCGAACAGCCGCGCCATAGTATCAAAACGCTCCAAGCCATCCAACGTGACCATGTCAACCATCCAAATTCCATCTGTAACCATTCGATCCATGCGATTGATCCGCTTGACCGTGAGAAGACCATCAATGCGCTGGTCATTGACCTGACGGCGCGCGAGATGCATATTGCCTGGGGCAATCCCTGTGAGAATCCCTACCACACTTATCACTTGGACGCGTAGGGAGGCAAGAGCGAATCATCTGTGATTTCGTTAAAAAGAGGCTGCAAGTGAACGACAGAGGCACGGGGCAGCAAAATAACTCTATGCTCTGTGTCTGTGTGGTGAAAAATCAAGGTCTTGGCAGTTAGGTCATCTGCGTAATCTACGATCATCTGTGGCAAAGAGAAGAACATCATGCGTTTCGGAATCATGGCCTTACAACTAGAAGCCCTTATTCCCTCCGGCGCGTCGGCTGAGCAGGTGATGGCGAATATTATGAGCTTCGACCACGCTGCGCTGGTGCGGAGTCTCTTTGAGCAGGGGTTCAACCCGATTGAACTGGGCGGTGATCTGGGGATGTTTCTGCCGCATGCTTACAACGAGGCGGCCATCGAACGGCTGAAGGCGCTCAAAGCAGAGGGTGTCTCCTACACGGTCCATCTGCCGCTCTGGTCGGTCGAACCCTCCACGCCGCTGACGCCCGTTCGCCGAGGCTCGGTGGAGGCGGTCGTCCAGTTGGTGCGCGCCAGCCTGCCGCTGGAGCCTGAAGTGTATGTCCTTCACGCCACCGGCGCACTGGCGGCGGAATTCTACAACATGAAGATTTCCGAAATGGCGCGGACGCTCATCCTGCGTCAGTTCCAGAGCGGGGCACGTGAGAGCCTCCAAGTCCTGCTGGCTGAGACCGGACTTCCATCCCGCAAAGTTGCTATCGAGACCATCGAATTCCCACTCGACCTGACCCTCGAACTGGCAGAGGAACTTGACCTGTCGATTTGTCTCGATACCGGCCATGTGTTGGCAGGTTTTCCCGGCTGGTTCGATTTCTTCGAGATAGTGGAGCGCGTCCTGCCCCGCCTGGCGGAGGTGCATATCCACGACAGCCGCAGGATGCCCGCAGGCGTGCGCGGCTATGGCGAAGATCACAAGCCGCTCGGCGCAGGCGATCTGGAACTTGGCCGTTTTCTCGACCGGCTGGCGGAGGCAAACTTCCGCGGCCCCCTGGTGTTCGAACTGAAAGTGGAAGAGGCGCGCCAATCGCTGGAAGTGATTCGCGCCACGCGTCCGGCTTTGCTCGAAGTGTAATATCGGGCTTTTCGGAAACTCTCATCTCTGCGTGAAATTCGTGGCAAAAAGGAGACTCTATGCAGAACATTTCGTTTGGCCGCATGTTCGTCATCAGCCTGCTCGGTTTTGCGCTGACCTTTTCTTCCAACATTCAGGATCCGCCCCTGATGACCTTCAAGGTGCGGCAACTGGCCCCCGACCTGCCGAATACGGCGCTTGGCTTTCTGGGCTTTGTTGGCCTGCTGGTGGCGATGGTTGTTCAGCCCATCGTCGGCGTTCTCTCCGACCGAGCGCGGACGAAACTGGGACGCCGCCTGCCGTTCATCATCGGCGGCGCAGTATTGATTGCCTTCTCGCTTTTCCTGCTGGCGGCGGCCCCAGCTTTGTGGATTTTGCTACTGGGCGTCATTCTCATTCAATTTTCCTCGAACATTCTGCAGGGTCCCTGGCAGGCGCTCATCCCCGACTTGGTGCCGGAGCATCAGCGCGGGACAGCCTCCAGCCTCAAGGCCGTGATGGACATCGTCGCTCTGGTGGTAGGCGGCATGGTGGCGGGGAAGATTCTCAGCGCCGGAATCGAACGTTTCGGGAACAACGGTGTCTATCTGGCCGCGGCTGCGCCGACAGTGGTGTTCTTTGTCTTTGTCATCCTTACGGCGATTTGGGCGCGCGAAGGCACAGAAGCAGGCTTCGGCCCCGCCCCCACCGCGCAGAAGACGGTGGGCGAAGCGCTTAAGGGGGCATTCTATGTCAACTTCCGCGAGAACAAGACCTTCGGCTGGTGGTTTGCCAACCGGATTCTCTTTTGGGGGGCGTTCATCGCCATCAATTCGTTCCTCATCAACTATTTGGTGGATGTCATCAAGATGACCGAGACCGAGGCCCAGGCGTTCTATGGCAATCTCAAAGTCATTTTGGGCGGGGCGCTCATTGTCCTGGCGCTGCTTTCGGGTTGGCTTTCGGATAAATTCGGCCGCAAGCCGGTCATGCTCATTGCCGGACTGGTGGCGTTCGCCGGGGCGTTTGCCCTGCTCTTTGTGCGCGAGCGGACGCTCATCACCGTGGCCGGCGGGGTAGTCGGTATGGGCATCGGAGCGTTCCTTTCGGCTTCCTGGGCACTGGCGACCGATATCGTGCCGCGTGACGAAACCGCCCGCTATCTTGGCATTGCCAATATTGCCACCTGCATTGGCTCTGGCACAGCCCGCCTGCTCGGCGGAGTGTTCATCGATCCGATCAACCAGGTGCTCGGTTCCGATTCATCGGGTTACTTGTTCCTCTTTGCCCTGGCGACGGTTTCCTTCCTCGCCAGCGCTTTGGTTATCCTTCCTCTGCCAAATCGAAAGCAGACATCAACTTTTGGAGGTGAGACACTATGAAGATTAACTTCAACATGTGGGGCAAAGCGCTGTCCAAACTGATCAAAATGGACTCAAAGCAGGAGTGGGATGCGCTGGATGTTGTTTCCAAGTGGCTAATTGCCACCCGTTCAGCGGTGACAGTGGTCACCATCTATGCTTGTGTGATGGCCGGCTTGTTAGCCTGGCGCGATGGGCATTTTGCCTGGTTGCCGTTCATCATCGTGACCCTTGGCCTGTTCCTAGCACATGGGACGAACAATCTGCTCAACGACTACACCGATTTCAGCCGGGGAGTAGATAAGGACGATTACTTCCGCATCCAATACGGCGTCCATCCGTTGGTGCAGGGCTTCTGGACGAAACAACAGCAGTTGCGCTGGTTCTTTGTTAGCGGCACTTTGGCCTTTGCCGCAGGCGTGTACTGCCTGTTCTACACGAATTTCTCTCCCTACATCATCGGCTTGTTTGCTTTTGGTGTGCTGATGGTCTTGTTCTACACCTGGCCGCTCAAATACATTGGTCTAGGTGAATTCGCCATCTTCCTTATCTGGGGGCCGATTTTCTTCATCAGCGTATACTTGGTGTTGGCACGCGGGGAATGGAATCCGAATATCTGGAATGTCGCCCTGGCCGGCGTTCCCTTTGGCTTGAGCGTAGCCAGCATCAATCTCGGCAAGCATATTGACAAGATGGAGGAAGACAAACGCAAGGGAGTTGGTACCTTGCCGGTGAAGATTGGTGAGAAAGCGGCCCGTTATGTCAATATGGCTGCGCTGATTCTTGCCTACTTGACCATTGTGTACCTCGTCTTTGTACCGCGCTTCTTCACGCCTGTTATGCTTATTGTCTTCTTTGCCGGCAAACGCGCTCGGCTAGCATTGCGCATGCTGCAAGCCCCTCGTCCCTCTGAACCACCCAAAGAATGGCCGGCTTGGCCCGCGTGGTTCTCCGGCTTTGCTTTCCACCACAACCGGATGTTCGCTGGGTTGTTCATCTTGGGCATTCTCGTTGACACCTTGCTGCGCATTTTCCTGCCGCAGTTCTGGCCGGTGGGGTAGGTCAGAATATCCTTTGTGATGCGAAAGTCCCACGTTTGGCCAGCGTGGGACTTTTGGTCATCTTCTTCCTTCGCAGTTCACACACATCTGCGGTTACGTACTACCACCCTGCACAAAGTGGCCGACGATGACCCCAATGAGGACAAGCGAGAGCGTTGCCAGCAACACCCCAAGTGGCCAGATGGCAAGCCAGACCGACCCCATCCCCACCAGGACCACTCCTGCCAGCGTCAACATGACCGACCAAGTACTGCGCCCTTGTCCTTCAACTGACTGTTGGATCATCCATAGGCCTCCTCCTACACCCATGCTCACCAAACTGACAACAACAAGGAGGGCCACAGCTTGCGCTCCTGTCAAAAATGGCAGGTCAAGCACTAGGATACCGCAGGTTTGCTCTACATCGGGCGCCGGATAGGAAGCAAAGGTATATACCTTGGCAAAGATAAAATGGCGATAAGCTAAATCCTCTTGACCAACTGTCCATTCGAGCACTGCTTTCTCGCCTGGTGCTAATGCAATCACTTGGCGCTCTGTCCGAAAGATTGGAAAAGCACTGGTTTGAAAGACCACATTCGGACGGATGTTGGTCTTTGTCCGATTGGTGATAACAAAGCGCACCACGCCAGTCTCTTGAGCATCCAAAAGGACGGGGCAATCGAACGAGGAGGCCATTTTATAGCCATAGCGGTCGAAACCAAAGAGTACAGATTCTAGGTCGGCAAAAGAGCCGACTGCAAAAAACACCAGACCGACAAGTGCGCCGAATGTGAAAAGACACCCAGCGAAAATGCGAAGCAAAATCGTCTTCATCCAAGAGAGGATTATATCAGAAGCGGGTAGAGAAAGGCGAATCCAAAGCCAAGGTCAAGGAAAAAGTTGACGGATGAGCCAGAAAACGGTATGATAATAATGCCTTCAGGTTGGCCGGGCGGTCGCGGTACCGTGTGTTAGGCGGCACCGAGGAAAGTCCGCACTCCATAGAGCGCGGCGCCGGGGAAACCCCGGGGCGGAGTAATCTGCCGGAGCAGGGCCACAGAAACAGACAGCCCGGCCCGTAAGGGTCGGGTGATGGTGAAACGGTGGTGTAAGAGACCACCGGCATCCGCAGTAATGCGGGTGGCCAGGCAACCCCCGCCAGGAGCAAGACCAAGCAGGGACGATACCGTCTGCGGACGGGAGGGAATGGCTCGTTCCCTCAAGCAACCCCAGGCTGTGCGCAGCAAAGGGGTTCAGTCCCGGGTAGGTCGCTTGAGAGGCACGGCAACGTGCCTCCCAGAGAGATGATCGCCCAGGCAGACGCAGGGAAGAAGTCCTTTCGGGCGTAAACCTGCATTCGAGTCTGCTGGACAGAATGCGGCTTACAGGCCAGCCTGAAGGTTTGTCTTTTCTTCATAAGATGCTACTTATCAAGTGGGTAAATCCACTCTACCGAATCCAGCTGACCGTTTTGAGAAAACAAGCCCTGCGACCGCCGCTAAGAGGATAACTCTCCTGGTTGAGCTTGAGGAGTCTTCCAAAGGCGGCTCATAACCTAGATCGGCCCTCCTCAGCCGACTTCCTAACCATGAGCTGGGGGCTTTCGTCCCCCAACGAGCGGTCAAGAAAAGCGTCAAGTAATCTGACCGCTTAGAATCCTAAATGAAAATAACCCCGGCCTTAGGCTTCTTCCATACCACCGGATAAGAACCTCATGGCGGAATAACCCTTGCAAATCGTCCTTGTGATGACCCCAATTTTCTCGCTTCACCAACATCCTGCCTAACACCGAGGATAACGGACAACCTCCCAATTCCGTGCTAGAATTGAGACGATGATCGGACTTGCCGAAAGGGTTGACTTTCTGGCCAATAGCCACCTGTTTAACGGTCTAAGCCGTGAGCAGTTGGAACAAGTCGCATCCCGGCTGGAGGAAAGGGGTTTTAGAGCCGGCGAGGCCATTTTGTCGCCTGAACTATCAACGCGAGCCCTTTTCTTGATTGTCAAAGGCAAAGTGCGTCTCCAATATATCGGACGGCAGAAAAAAGAACGGCTGAGTTATCTCGTTCCGGGCGATTATTTTGGAGAAGAAACAATCCTTAAGACCTCTCGGCGTAAGAAGTTGAGCGCTTGGGCAGAAGAGGAGTGCCTGCTGTTGGTGCTTCACGAGGCTGATGCCTTTCAACTGATTAGGACCATGCATGTTTTGCGGATGAATTTTCAGATGGCCGCTCGGACCCATCGCTTGGAACAAACCCAGCGCTTCAAGTGGATTCCGGAGGACGAGGTTATTTATTACTTGGCGCGCAAACATCCGTGGCTGCTTGTCCAAGCACTTGTAGCGCCGATGCTTATTTTGATTCCGGCGTTGACTGCTACGTTCTACTTCTTGGTTACCCCTGTCGGTGAGCAGGGGCAACGTTCACCGTTATTATGGCCGGCCTTGGCGATTGCAGTTTCCTCTGGAGTATGGGGGCTATGGCGATACATTGACTGGAGCAATGACTACTACATCGTCACCAACCGTCGCGTGCTCTGGCTGGAGAGGGTCATTGGCCTGTATGATAGCCGGAACGAGACTCCGCTTTCTGCGGTTCAACGCATCAACGTTGAAACCGATTTCTGGGGGCGACAGCTGAACTATGGCACTCTTACCATTCGCACGATCATCGGCAGCACGCTCATCTTGCGAAACATGCCCCATCCCCACCAAGCCGCAGCGCTTATCGAGGAACAGTGGCGGCGTGTCCAGCGGACAGCGCGACAGATGGAAGAAGAAGAGATGAAGCAAATCCTGCGTGAACGCATTCTGAAAGGACCAGCTCCCTTCCGACCACGCTCGGTTATCGCTAAGCCGCCGCCTAAGATAGACCCCTACAAAGGTAAGCGACCGCCATCCAATCTCTTCCGCCTTCGCTTCGAATAACACACGACTGTTACCTATCGCAAACACCTGATTATCTTTTTCCGTCAAACCGGCCTTCCCATGGCCCTT
>JANWWB010000209.1 GCA_025056515.1 Anaerolineales bacterium | reverse complement strand
AGCACGTTTGGCGGCTAGGATGCGCGTTCGCCCTGTGGATAGCCGCGCAAACTTTAAGGAAGCCTCGACCGCTTCGGCGCCGGAATTACAAAGGAAGACGCGCTCTAACCCCGGAGTCAGGGAGGTCAAACGCAGCATCAGGGCAGCACGCTGCTCGTTGGGATATGTCTCACAGAGGGTGATGAGGCGTCCTGCTTGTTCTGCAATCGCGGCAGCAACTTTGGGATGGGCATGCCCTAGGTTGGCTACGCCATGCCCCGATGTGCAATCCAAATAAGCTTGTCCTTCTGTATCGTAGAGCAGGGCTCCTTCGCCGCGCACAATGGTGATGGGTTGTTTGAGGTAGACACCAGCGCTGTGACGGATTTCGATTTCGTATGCGTTCATAGGCCTTTCAGCTGGGAAGGGGAGTGTGGAATTGTCCATGATTCTCTGAGTGGATGTTTGTTGCAATCAGTAGCTCATCAAGTTCTAGGGCTTGCTTGTGGGGAGGCATTACGAATTGCCAAGGCATGCCTTGGCGGCTTATGCTATGATTGTCCCTCTACCCGCCAAGGCTTGGGTGATGGGTTGAGGAAGACGGCCGTCGGCAATGATGACGCGGCGTACGCCGCCGTTGAGCGCTTCTTCGGCGCCTAGAATTTTCTTTTTCATCCGGCCTTGGGCCATTTCTAAAGCTTCAGGGAGGCGCGCACGAGGAAGACGGGGTAGAACGGTGCTTTCATCGGGAAATCTTTCCATCAGGCCAGGAGCAGCTGTGAGCAGAATGAGGGTTTCGGCCTGGAGCGCTGCTGCGATCATAGCGGCAGCACGGTCGGCATCTACGTTGAGGGCTTCCCCTTTTTCGCTGACCGCAACCGGCGCCAGGACGGGCAGGTAATCAAGATGGAGAAGGGTTTGTAGTAACGCCACGTTGACTTTTTCAATCTTACCTGTATAGTCATCGCGAATGATTTTGCGCTTGCCGTGTTCGATGCTTTGGATGGCTTCTTTCCTGGTAGCCAAGAGCACCCGGCCATCCAGGCCACTCAAGCCAAAGGCATTCACGCCGAGTTTTTGGAATTGCTCGACCAGCAAAGAATTGACCTTTCCGTTAACTGCCATTAGGAAGATCTCGAGTGTCTCTCGATTGGTGTAGCGTGAGGTGTACCCAGAGGGAGAAGTGATGAAACGGGGGGGCACGTCAAGCGCTTCGCCCAAGGCGTTTGCTTCTGCCGAACCGCCATGGACTAAAACCATTCGTTGACCGGCGCGAAGCAAGGCCGCAGCGTCTTCACAAATGGCGGAGAAGTTGACACCTTCCGTTCCGCCTGCTTTGACGACAAGCAGAGGAGTTGGGTTCATAGAAATGGGTTCTCCTTCAGAATCAAACGCAAAGGCTTGTTAAGCGGGATGTAAGCCCGGAAACTCCAATCCGAGGCTTTCCTCCCAACCCATCATCAGGTTTAGACATTGGACGGCGGTGCCGGCTGCGCCCTTCACCAGGTTATCAATTGCGCAAAGAGCCACCAAATGTCCGCTTCGCTCGTCATATTCAAAGCCGATATCGGCATAGTTGGAGCCAGCCAGCACTTTGGGGTCTGGGACACGATGGATGCCCCGTGCTTCTTTGACCACGCGCAGGAAAGGATTTTCATGCGCTAGAGCACGGTAGGCTTGCCACAGGTCACGGGTTTTGATTTGGTCAGGCAGGTTAAGGTGAACGGTTGCCATGGCTCCACGGACTAAGTCAACTGAAGTCAGGGTAAGCACGACGTTCTGCAATCCGCATTCCTGTATGATTTCTGCTGTGTGGCGATGACCGAAAGCGGAATACGTGCGTACAACGTTCGCCCGCTCGGCATGATGAGAGCCGATGTTGCCTTCGGCTCCGGCCTCCGAAGAACCGACTTTGACTTCGGCAATCACTGTTTGCTCCGGTTCGAGCCAACCGGCGCGAAGAATCGGCAAAAGCGCTAAATTTGTGGCTGTGGCGTTGCATCCTACTCCACTTACGTACCGTGCTTGACGGATTTCCTCCCGATGAAACTCCGGCAAGCCGTAAACAAACCTAGGCAACCAAGCGGGGGCGGCATGGGGAGCACCATACCAACGCTCGTACTCGGACGCGCTGCGCAAACGGAAGTCAGCCGAAAGGTCAATAATATATTCAGCCAGGCCGGCATAGTGTTCGATTTCTTTTTGGAATTCGCCATGCGGCATGGCGGCGAAAAGAACATCCACGGCTTGCAGTTGCGTGGCATCGCTGAATTTGAGATTTGTGCGCTTGCGCAGGTTTGGATGCACCTGGTAGACATATTCGCCCAGATGAGAGCGGGAAGTAACCTGGGTCACTGTGATCTTGGGGTGGGCGAGCAACAAACGCAGCAATTCGCCTCCGACATAACCGGAAGCACCAAGGATGGCTACCGAGATACTCATAGGACTTTCTCCATCTCTACTAGATGTTCACGAGCAACCGAGAGCGTATAGGCCACGATTTCATCGGCAATATCAATTCCACTCAAGGGTTGTGCGGTGTGAAATTCGGTAGTGTGGTTGACTTCATTAACTAACAGACCTCGTTCAGGGTGTT
>JANWWB010000204.1 GCA_025056515.1 Anaerolineales bacterium | reverse complement strand
GCGGCATGGATTACTAAACCTCCTGTCAGAGGCGGCTTGTTCAAGGCCGCCTCTTGATTTTAACTTGGTATAATCCCGGCAATGCTACTTCTCTATCGCCAACATCGGATATGTTTACTATCTCTGCTGTTGATTTTGCTTGCGGCGTGTCAACAGCAGCCAACAGCTCCGACTTCTCCTCCCACGGCAACCGCTCTTCCCTCTCCAACTGCCTCTCCTATCCCCATGGCAGTGATTGTGAATGGAGAGGGAATCTCTCTGCAAGAATTTCAGGCAGAAGTGCAACGCTATCTTCAGATACAAGCCGAGAACGGACAGCCGGTAGACGAAGTCCAAGCGGCCTCGATCGTTCTCAACGACCTGGTTGAGCAACTACTTCTCGCGCAAGGGGCTGCTTCAGAAGGCTATGTGGTAGATGACGCTGCCCTGCAAGCGCGTCTTGATGCGCTCGGCGCACAAATCGGAGGAGCACAGGCCCTGGCCGCCTGGCAGGCCGCTCACGGATACACCGACGCCGAGTTCCGCTCTGCCCTACGCCGACAAATCGCCGCAGCCTGGATGCGAGACCGGATTCGGGCCAGCGTCCCCACCGTAGCCGAGCAAGTGCATGTCCGACAAATGCGCTTTGCCACCCAAGCCCAAGCACAGCAAGCCTTACAAAAGCTCGAATCGGGTTGGGCGTTTGACCTTCTTGCGCGACAAATTGACCCTCTGGCCGGCGGAGAACTGGGATGGTTCCCTCGCGGTTATCTCTTCTATCCAGAACTCGAAGCCGCAGCTTTCGCCCTTCAGCCAGGACAATATAGCGGCATCATCCAAACTCCGATCGGTTACCATATCCTATATTTAGTCGAACGCGACCCGGCTCGTCCTCTCACCGAAGAAGCCCTCCTAGCATTGCAAGAAAAAGCCCTCCAAGAGTGGTTGACGCAACGCCTCAATGCGAGTACGATTATAGTATCTCCTTAAGTGACGGAGAAAACCATGGGCGCTTATTTCCGCACACCCAACAAGCGCAAGAAACGAGCCAGAACCATCTGGAACATCCTGACCGTCTTGGTCCTGCTAGGAGTGATGTGCCAGGTGTTTTATTTTGTCAGCATCTTTCGTAATCCTCGCATGCCGCTCAACCCATTTCCGCCGGAACCATCTCCAACGGTCTTTTACACCGAAACTCCTACGATTACGCCCATCCCCAAGCCTCCCACCTGGACAGCCTCCCCGACGATTGAACCAAGCCCAACGCGTACCCGTGCTCCTACCTGGACTCCTGTCCCCGTCTTGATAACGGCCACCCGCACTCCAACGGCAACCGATACACCCACCCCAACCGACACGCCCACCCCAACCATTACCCCGACCCCGATGCCGGCAGTGGCCGAAATCGTGTATCAATCTAGCACAACTGTCTATCCCCAGTCTGGATGTGCCTGGTTCGGTATCGGAGGGGTCGTCCTAGGAACGAATGGTCAACCGCTCAAATTCCAGACCGTTCGCCTAGGGGGCACCCTTCAAGGAACACCCATCAATCAGCTCCGTTTGAGCGGGAGCGCCTCAGCCTTCGGTGAATCCGGCTTTGAATTCATCCTCGGTAACCAACCGGTTGCTTCAACTCAAACCCTATGGATCCAGCTCTTGGATAACACCGGCCTGGCCTTGACCGAAAAAATCTTCCTGGATACGTTTGCAGATTGCAATCAGAACTTGATACGAGTGACCTTCCGACGCATACGTTAGGCCTTGCTCTTCGGCTAGTAAAAGACGAGCGCCATTGGGGCGCTCGTCTTGGTTTTGGCTTCTTTCTTGAAACTACACTTCCAAGAGCCAATCAGCGTACTTCGGATCATTTCCGCGGGCAATTTTGTCAAATAAAGCCCGCAACTTTGCCGCAACTGGCCCCATTTCTCCCGTCCCAACCGGCCGGTGATCAACGCGCGTAACAACGGTAATTTGTGCTGCTGTACCCGTCAACAGAATCTCATCGCACAGATACACTTCACTCCGGTCAATCGGGCGTTCAACAACCGGGATGTTCAATTCGTTCTGCGCCAGCTCGATAACCGTGCGACGTGTGATCCCCTCCAGAATATTTTCCGTCACCGGTGGAGTAATCAACATACCGTTTCGGACGATAAAAACGTTCATTGCAGACCCTTCCGTAATATGCCCATCCTGTGTAAGGACCAAAGCATCATCGTAGCCATTTAAAGAGGCTTCGGTCTTGACCAGTGCCGAGTTCACGTATGCGCCACTGATCTTGCCGCGCGCCGGAATGACATTATCATCCACTCGCCTCCAGGAGGAAATCATCACATGTGCCGAGGTCTCATTCTTGATATATTGCCCAAAAGGCATGGCAAACATTGTCCATTCATGAGACAAGTTATGCAAACGCACCCCGATTTGCTCATCACTTTTGTAGGCCAAGGGACGAATGTAGATATCTTGCCGATAGCCATCGGCGCGCAGCAAGTCCAGTAGAATCGCCGTCAGGCTTTCAGGAGTTTGGCCGATATCCATCAGCAATAAACGGCAAGAGTCCAAAAAACGCCGGAAGTGGTCCAACGGTCGGAAGACGAACAGCCGTTCTTTTTCACTGTTCCAATAGCCTCTTAAGCCACCAAAAACCGCTGTACCGTAGTTAAGCGCATGGGTTGCCACGCCAACTTTGGCCTCCGAGTAAGGGACAATTCGCCCCCGAAAGTAGGCATGTCTGGGCAAATCCATCTCAGGACCTCCATAAAAAATGGCTCTGTTGCAAACGTTAATCCTTTGTGCATTCCAAGATGACACAGCCATCCAAGCGGCCTCCCTACGCACGGGGGAGGGGGAGACTTGCCTGTTACCGGCGCTAGGCTAAGGCTTTAGCGCTCTTGGTATCTCTTCTTGACACTTTTCCAGGCTTCTTTCATCGAGCAATTCAAGTACATTATACCCCTTGCAAAAGTCGTTTTCGCACCAATGTTCAACAAAAAAATCAAGGGAGCATTCAGTCCCTATCGAATGCTCCCCGGTTTGACCTTGCCCACTATACGAAAACTGCTACTTTGCTACTTCAACAGCCCGAGTCTCACGAATCACGGTTACCTTGATTTGACCAGGATATTGCATGGTCTCTTCAATTTTCCGGGCCAGGTCGCGAGCGATGCGAATCGCAGCCAGGTCATCGACCTCTTCTGGGCGGACAATAATGCGCACTTCACGACCGGCTTGAATCGCATAGGCTTGTGCCACGCCCTTGAAGGAAGTGGCCATTTCCTCAAGGGTCCGAATGCGCTTAATATAGGCTTCTAGATCTTCACGACGAGCACCGGGCCGTGCACCTGAGATAGCATCCGCAGCTTCGGCAATCACCGCTTCAACGCTTTCCTGTTCGACTTCGTGATGATGCGAAGCAATTGCATTGACCACCACAGGATGAACACCATAGCGCTTACAAAACTCTGCACCCAGCAAAGCGTGTGTACCTTCTTGATTGTGGTCCATGGCTTTGCCGATATCATGCAGGAAACCGGCCTGGGTCGCCCATTCAACATTAGCCCTTAGTTCCGCCGCCAAGATACCGGCCAATTTCGCTACTTCGACCGCATGGGCGAGCTGATTTTGCCCATAGGATGTACGATACTTGAGCCGCCCCATCATGCGGATAATTTCAGGATGTAAGCCGGAAATACCCGCATCGAAAGCCGCTTGTTCACCGGCTTCTACGATAATTTTCTCAACCGCCTTCCGCTCTTCATCAAGGATTTTCTCGATGTGACCGGGGTGAATACGCCCGTCTAGAATGAGACGGCTTAAGGCACGGCGAGCAATCTCGCGCCGAACCGGGTCAAAACATGAAATGGTGACGGCTTCGGGGGTATCGTCTACGATAACATCCACACCGGCCGCTTGCTCAAAGGCGCGAATGTTGCGTCCGTTGCGTCCGACAATCCGCCCTTTCATTTCTTCATTCGGAAGAGGAACAACCGAAGTGGTAACCTCGGCCACATGCTCTGCGCCAATCCGTTGAACGGCCTCGGCTATCAATTTGCGGGCACGTTTTTCCCCTTCTTCGCGCGCTTCCGCTTCGATTTGGCGAATGATGCGCGCCATATCGTTGCGGGCTTCCTTTTCCGCTTCGGCCAGCAAGACTGCGCGCGCCTCTTCGATGCTCATTTGAGCAATCTTTTGCAGCTGCTCCATTTGTTGCTGATAGAGTTTTTCGATTTCGTTAGCCCGCCGGTCAATTGAGCTTTGTCGCTTGTTTAAGGCCTGCTCACGTTGTTCGAGGCGCTCAAGACGGTTATCCAATTCGGCGCGTCGTTTTTGAATGCGTTCCTCTTCGCGCGTCAGTTCCAACCGCAGACGATTAATTTCCGCCTCGGCCATCTGAGTTGTGCGCAGAGCATGATCGCGCGCCTGTAACTCAATGGCTCGGGCTTGCTCACGTGCTTCTGAAATAATTTGTTCGGCTTCTGCTTGGTGCTTGCGACGAAGATGATTTGCCTGAATCCGGGCAAGGGCCAAACCAAAAAACAAACCGATAGAGAGA
>JANWWB010000188.1 GCA_025056515.1 Anaerolineales bacterium | reverse complement strand
ATCCTTTGGATTTGGGGGAGGGTCAGCAGGCGTTGTTTTGGAGCGCCTGCTCGATGCGCCGACGGTCGCGGGGTAAAAAGATGACGTTCGTTGTTCTATCTTTCGAATTTTTTAGGGTGCGTGAGTGATAGTAGGTCGGTGAAACATATTCCACAATCTTAACAGCACTGCGCTTGCTAAGAAAGCAAAAGCTGTCCCTGAAGCCATACCAAGCGTCTTATCTATCTGTTCTAAAGCAGAGAGAATGAACATGACCAGCGAGCCAAATCCCAGCGCCACTGATGTTATTTTAGAAAAAAGTGGACGTGAAACATGGTCAAATGCGAAATCTTCTACTCGCACAGAAAAACTCAAGGATACGATTTCTACCTGTGTCGCTGTATCTACGATTGAAAGCACCCCATAATGAATTCCCGGATAACAGTTGTCATTAGGAATCGTTGTAAACCTGGCAGCTACAACAACATCATCATCTCCAACTTGCTTAACAACTGGATCAGAGGCCTTTTTCTGGATTTTCTCCGCCAGTTTTTTCAGTCCCTCCCAGCCATCGGCGGAGAGTTTCTTGCCCAGTTCGCCGGCGGCGGATTTGGCGAGTTCGATGCCGCCTTTGAGCAGATAGGGGAGCAGCGGTGCAAGGAATTGGGTGATTTGGGTCAAGTCCATGCGTCACTCCTTTTGATAAATAGAGAAGAAACTTACGAGTTCACTGCCCACTGCCCACCGCAGACTGATGACTGTTCACTTCTCACTGCTCACTACTCCACTGCTCTCCTCCCCTCCTCGAACGCCCTGCGGTTCAATTCCACGTACTTGGCCGGGACGCGCTCCTCGATGACCTTCAGCCAGGTCTCGGCGGAGAGGGCTGAGCCCTCCAGGGCCGGCTCGCGCTCCAGCAGGGCCGAGAGCGCGCCGAGCAGGACGACGTTGGCGACGCGCAAATTGCCCAGTTCCTCGGCAATCCGCTCGCCGTCCACGAAGCGGACGTTGGGGGTGACGGCGGCAAAGGCGGCACGGATTTCCTCGTCGGCCGGGTACTTCTGTCCGCCAGTGGTGACCGTCAGCGGGACGATGGCTTGGTTGTTGATGACGGCGACCCCATCCGCTCGCAGGAAGCGGATATTGCGCAGCACCTCCAGCTTCTCGAAGGCCAGCAGGATGTCGGCCTCGCCCTGGCCGATGATGGGCGCATGGACCTCGCGCCCCCAGCGCACGTAACTGATGACGCTGCCGCCGCGCTGGCTCATGCCGTGTACTTCGGCCTGCTTGGCCTCCAATCCGGCCGCCAGCCCGACGTTGACCAGCACATCGCTGGCCAGCACCGTCCCCTGGCCGCCAACGCCGCAGAGCAGGAAATTGATGACGTTTTTCATGAGAACTCTCCTTGAACGCTTTTGTTTTCCAAGAAGACGAACCGAACGTTCTTGGAAACCACAGAGAAACACGAATGAACACTGATTTTCTGATGAAAGACTGCCTTTTCTGTGGTCAGTCGAAATAAACGAGAAGAATGTCATCGCGAGCGAGCAAAGCGAGCGTGGCGATCCCATGGCATGCGGCTTGCTTTTGGTTCAATGGGATTGCTTCGCCCCCTGCGGGGGCTCGCAATGACACCCTGCTTCGATGCAATCTTCTACCGCGCCTTCTCCACGAACAGGCTATCCGGGCGGAAGGGGATGGCGTCGCGCGGGCAAATCTGGGCGCAGACCTCGCAGCCGGTGCAAAGGCTGGCGTCAATCAGCGCCTTGGGCCGCTGCGTCTTCTCGTCCAGTTCCTCGCTCTTGAGGATCGCCGGACAGCCGATGCGGAAGCACAAGGTGCAGCCGTTGCACTTCTCGGCCAGCACCTCCAGCGGGACCCACCTGCGGCGCGCTTCGGGCAGCAGGGCGCACGGCTCCTGCACAATCAGCACCGACGGCTCGTCCAGTTTGACGTATTCCTTGAGCGTCTTCTCGATTTCGTCCACGTCCAGCGCCGAAAGCGTGCGGACGTGTTGGATGCCGCAGGCGCGCACCAGCGGTTCCAGCTCGATGACCGGCGCGTCCTTGCCCAGCAGAGTCTGCCCCGTGCCGGGGTTCTGCTGGTGGCCGGTCATGCCGGTGATGCGGTTGTCGAGGATGACGGTCACCACCGGCGCGCGGTTGTAGGCGACGTTGATGAGCGCCGGGACGCCGGTGTGGAAGAAGGTCGAATCGCCGATGACGGCGACGTGCTTTTCGGGACTTCCGGCCTGCGCCGCGCCGTGGGCGACGGCAATCCCCGCGCCCATGCAGCCGCAGGTGTGGATGGCGCTCAGGGGCGGAATCAGCCCCAGGGTGTAGCAGCCGATGTCGCCGTTGACCGGCACCTTGAGCTTGTTCAGCACGTAGAAGGTCGGGCGGTGCGGACAGCCCGGGCACAGCACCGGCGGCCGGGCCGGGAGCGGACCGACCTCCGGGGCGGGGGAGGCCTCCAGCACGGAAGCAGGCAGAAGTCCGGCGCGCACTGCCGCGGCGCGCACCACATACGGGTCGAATTCGCCCACCAGCGGGAAGATGCTCTTCCCCTCGCAGGCGATGCCCATCAGTTTCACCCCTTCCTCGATGAACGGGTCGAGTTCCTCCAGGATGATGAGCCGCTCGACGCCCGCCGCAAATGTGCGGATGAGTTTCTCCGGCAGCGGCCAGGACATGCCCAGTTTCAGCACCGAGGCGTTCGGGAAGACCTCGCGGGCGTACTGGTAGGAGACGCCGGAGGTGATGATGCCCAAGGTGCGCTCGCGCCATTCGATGCGGTTAAGCGGCGATTCGTTTGCGTATTCGGCGATGAGGCGAATGCGTTCCTCAATAACCGGATGGCGCTTGATGGCGTTGCTCGGCACCATGACGTACTTGGCCGGGTTGCGCGGGAAGGGCTTGGTCTGGGCGGGCAGTTCGAGGCGCTCGCCCAGTTCGACGGCGCTCATCGAATGGCAGATGCGGGTGGTCAGGCGCAGCAAGACGGGGGTATCGAAACGCTCGGAGAGTTCGAAGGCGGCGATGGTGAAGTCTTTGGCTTCCTGGCTGTCGGAGGGTTCGAGGCAGGGGACGCGGGCGAACTTGGCATAGGTGCGATTGTCCTGTTCGTTTTGGCTGGAGTGCATAGCAGGGTCGTCGGCGCTGACGATGACCAATCCGGCCTCTATGCCGGTCATCGAAGCATACATGAGAGAGTCGGCGGCCACGTTCAGCCCGACGTGCTTCATCGCCGCCAGGGCGCGCTTGCCCGCGTAGGCTGCGCCGACGGCCACATCCACCGCCACCTTTTCGTTGGTGGCCCACTCGGCGTAAATGCCGGGGTAGAGGGCAAAGTTTTCGAGGATTTCGGTGCTAGGCGTGCCGGGGTAGGCCGAGGCGACCTGTACCCCTGCCTCCCACATGCCGCGCGCAACGGCTTCATTACCGGAGAGCATTTTTTTGAGGGCCAAGGCAAACTCCTTTTCTGAGCAGATGGTCAGATTGTTTGAGCGATGGAATAGTCGAGAAGATGATAACTGTTGTTATTTTATCTGACCAGCCAGGAGGAAACAAATGGAAATCGGCAGTTTTTGGCGAGGACGTTTGACATACAATGCTAAAATTAGGATATGTCGCGCCCGCTGGAACAACTGACCGAGATTAATCTGGATGATTTGGTCGAAGCGTTTGGGTGGAAAGAGAAGCCCAGGGCCGCCCTGTTGTTGCGCCTGTCGTTCCGTGCTCCGGCGCGCAAATTTGCCCGCTGGATACTGACCTTCGACGAGCAAACCGGACGGGAAAACCTGCCGGCCGCTGCGCGCGCTCTCTTGGCACGGGCGACCGCGGGCTTGAACGTGCAAGGACGGGAACATGTGCCGGAATCCGGGCCGGTCTTGTTTCTCGCCAACCATCCGGGCATGACCGACACCTTGTGTCTGTTTTCTGCTATCGGGCGCATCGATTTGCGCATCATCGCCCTCGAGCGGCCTTTCCTAAAAGCCTTGCCGAATGTGGCAGAGTTGCTCTTCTATGTCAGCGATAACCCGACACAGCGCATGCGCGCCGTCCGCCAGGGAACGGCGCATTTGCGCCAGGGCGGGGCGCTCTTGACCTTTCCGGCAGGTCAGATTGAACCCGACCCGGCGGTCTATCCCGGGGCGCGCCGTTCGCTCCAGAACTGGACGGATTCCGCCGGGGTCTTCTTACGCTTCGTCCCAGAGACCTGCGTTGTCCCGACCCTGGTGAGTGGCGTCCTGTGGGAGAAGGCGGTCTTGCATCCGCTCACTCGCTTCAAGCCACCCGGCCGCGAACGTGAGAAATTGGGCGCTGCCCTGCAACTCTTGGTGCAAGTCATCTTCGAGGCGCGCCCAACGCGCCCGACCGTCCGCTTTGGGCGTCCCATCTGTGCCGCCGACCTGGGGACAACCGACCTCGAGGCGTTGCACACCGCAGTATTGGACGAAATGAACTGCCTACTCGATGAAGTTGAGGAAAGAGACAGACCGTGAAACGGAATGCTCTCTACTTTGTTGCGCCACGTCAGGTGGACATCCGCCAGGAAGCGATGCCAAAACTTGCTGCGGATCAGGTCTTAGTGCGGACCCGACTTTCGGCCATCAGCGCTGGCACTGAGATGCTGATATATCGTAATGAGTTTCCGGATGAGATGATGCTCGATGCCTGTTTGCCGACCTTGCTGGGCAAGTTCGGTTATCCACTGGCTTATGGGTATGCTTGCGTGGGCGAGGTGCTCGAGGTCGGCGCAGGGGTAGACCCAAGTTGGCGCGAGCGATGGGTCTTTGCCTTTCAACCGCATGTCTCTCATTTCATTGCCTCGCCGGATTCGCTTCTGCCTGTGCCGGAAGGGATTCCGCTCGAGCGCGCTTGTTTTCTACCCAATCTGGAGACGGCCATCAACCTGGTGCAGGACGCTGCGCCGCTCTTGGGTGAGCGGGTGCTGGTGTTGGGGCAAGGCGTGGTTGGTCTGCTGACGACCGCTCTCTTGGCGTGTTTCCCCCTGGCTGGGTTGGTCACAGCCGACCGGTACGCTAGGCGCCGCGTCGCTTCGCAGGCGCTGGGCGTTTCCGCCGCTCTAGACCCCTCTGCCCCCGATTTCCGCTCGCAGGCGCGCGCCTGGTTGGCCTCCGGCGCAGACCTGACGTTGGAATTGAGCGGCGCACCCGAGGCGCTCAACGATGCCCTGATGTTGACCGGCTTCAGTGGACGGGTGATTATCGGTTCTTGGTACGGCAAGAAGCCGATGGCGCTTGCCCTGGGTGGTGAGTTCCATCGCAGCCGCATCCGTTTGATGGCGTCGCAGGTCAGCTCTATCGCCCCTGAACTTTCAGGGCGCTGGGACAAGCGCCGCCGCTTTGCTCTGGCCTGGGACTTGCTTGCGCGCCTCCGGCCTGAGCAGTGGATTACGCATCGCTTCCCAATCGGGCAAGCGGCAGATGCGTACCGCCTGCTCGATGAAGCGCCGGGAGAGGCGATTCAGGTGCTTTTGGAGTATTGATCCTTACCCCTACCCTTCTCCCAAAGGAAGAAGGGAGACAAGGAGGTTTGTTCCTATGTACACGCTCTGCGTTCGTCGAGATTTCATCGCCCGCCATTTCCTGGTGGGTGGCGATTGGGGCGCAGAGAATTTCCCCAATTCGCATCATTACGTCCTGGAACTGGAATTGAGCGGCCGCGAACTCGACCGACATGGTTACCTGTGTGATCTTGTTGAGGTCGAAAAACACCTCGAGCAGGTCATCGCCCGTTACCGTGAGCAGTTGCTCAACGACTTGCCCGAGTTTGCCGGTCTGAATCCGTCGCTGGAGCACTTTGCCCGCGTTCTGGCCGAGCGGCTGAGCGACCTGCTGACGGCCGCGCCCTTGACCAGCCTGACCGTGCGCCTGTGGGAGCATGAAAGGGCGTGGGCATCCTATCGGTTGGAGCGGAGGGAACAACCCTAAGGGTTGCTCAAGCGCTTATGCGAATCGGCCTGGTCATCTACGGTTTGCTTGAGACGATGAGCGGCGGCTATCTCTATGACCGCAAGCTGGTCGAATTTCTGCGCGCCCAAGGGGATGTGGTCGAGGTCATCAGCCTGCCCTGGCGTAATTACGCTCTGCACTTGAGCGACAATCTGCGCTTTCGCCTGCCGGAGGGCTTTGACCTGCTCATTGAAGATGAGTTGAATCACCCTTCGCTGTTGGCGGCGAATGCCCGGCGGCGCTCTTGGCCGGTGGTCAGCCTGGTGCATCACTTGCGCTGCTCGGAAAAGCGTCCGGCCTGGCAAAACGCGTTCTATCGGCTGGTGGAGAGACGGTATCTACGCTCGGTGGACGGCTTTATCTTCAATTCCCAGACAACGCGTCGGCTGGTACAGGAATTGGTCGGGGAGGAGAAGCCCTGGGTCGTTGGGTATCCTCCCACCGACCGCTTCGGCCCGCCGCTGGAGGCCGATGCGGTGCGTAGGCGGGCGGTGCAATCGCCTCCCTTACGCCTGCTGTTTGTGGGCAATCTCATCCCGCGCAAAGGGCTACACACCTTGCTCCAGGCGCTTGCCCGCTTGCCCAATGCCGTTTGCTTGGACGTGGTCGGTTCGTCGGCGATAGACCCGCCCTACAGCCGGCGTATTCGGCGCCTGGTTGCAGCCCTAGGTCTGGAAAGCCGCGTCCACTTTCACGGCCAAGTGGACGGCGACGCCCTGCGTCAACGCTTTGCCTCGGCCCATGTGTTGGTCCTGCCGTCCAGTTTGGAAGGCTTTGGAATCGTCTATGTGGAGGGGATGGGCTTTGGATTGCCTGCGATTGGGACGGTGGCCGAGGTGATTGCCGATGGCGAGACCGGTTACCTCGTCCCGCCCGAAGACCCGGTCACCCTGGCCGATCGGCTTGCCGCGCTGGCCGCCGACCGTGAGTTGCTCGTGCGCCTCTCGCTCAAGGCTCTCGCGCGCTACGCCCAGCAACCAACTTGGCCGGATACGGCGGCGCGCATTCGCACTTTTTTGCTAAACTTGGCGAAGACCTATGGAGTATAGTTTTCCTCGTTACCTGCTTGCCAAACAAAGTGTGGACGATCGCGCCCTGAACAAGGATGTGCTCCAAGCGCTGAAAGCCGCCCTGCCTGCCGATTCGCTCTCGGTTGTGGAGGTCGGCGGCGGGATTGGCACGATGCTTGCCCGCCTGCTGCGCTGGGACATGCTGCCGGAGAGCGTTGCGTACACTCTGATTGACGCGTCATCCGAGAACATCGAGTATGCCCGGGCCTGGCTTCCGCGATGGGCGGCCTCGGCAGGCTGGGGGTCCGAGACGATTCGGCAGGGCGAGCTGCGTCTATACAATGCTCAACGTGAAGTCTGCCTGCGTCTGATTGCCGCGGATGTCTTTGAAGTCGTTGAGCACGTGCCGACAGCGCAGTTGCTGATCGCCCATGCCTTCCTCGACCTGGTGAAACTGCCCGAGAGCCTGTCGCCCTTGCTCTCCCTCACCAACAATCTGGCCTGGCTAACGCTCAATTTCGACGGCGTGACGACTTTCCTACCCACCTTTGACCCGGCGCTGGACGCCCACTTGGAGCATCTCTATCACGAGACCATGATGGCACACGGCGATCACCAGACGGGGCGCAAGTTGTTCGGCTATCTAGAGCGGGTCGGGGCGCGGATTGTGGCGGCGGGCGCTTCGGATTGGGTCGTGTATCCGCAAGACGGGAGCTATGCGGGCGATGAGGCCTATTTCCTACATTTCATCTTGCATTTCTTCGAACAGTCGCTGGGAGACCATCCCGAAGTGGAGCGGGAGGCCTTTGCCCGTTGGCTGGCCGCTCGTCGCCAACAGATAGCGCAAGGCAAACTGGTCTATTTGACCCATCAAATGGACTTTCTAGTGGCTGTTAGGCGGTTGTCCTAGCCTTTCTGTCTAAAACCGGCAGAAATGCTCCTAGCACGTCAAAGCAAAAGCAGGCGATAGTCATGCTATAATCCCTAAGCGCTATGATTTTTCTCATCACCGGTGTTGCCGGATTTCTGGGTTCTCACCTGGCTAATCGCTTGGTGCGCGAGGGACACGAGGTGCGCGGGCTGGATAATCTTTCGGCCGGCGATCCCTCAGCGCTTGACCCAGGCGTGCTCTTTACGCGCGGTGACATCAATGACCGCCCCAAGTTGTGGACGCTCCTGCAAGAGGTGGATTGCGTCTATCACCTGGCAGCACGCGTCTACGTCTCTGAATCGATTCTCTACCCGAACGAATACAACTTAGCTAATGTCGGCGGGACGGTCAGTTTGATGGAGGCCATTCGGGATGTAGGTGTCAAGCGGGTCGTCCTGGCTTCCTCCGGCGCTATCTACGGCGACCAGGAAGCCCAACCCCTGAGCGAAGGTCAGGCGCCACGGCCGCGTTCGCCCTACGCCGTCTCCAAACTGGCGGCAGAATACTATCTCCATACGCTAGGCGCTCTGTGGGGCATTGAAACGGTTAGTTTGCGCATTTTCAATGCCTATGGGCCGGGGCAGCAACTGCCGCCCTCCCATCCACCGGTTGTCCCTTATATGTTGCGACAAGCTTTGCAGGGAGGGACGATTGTGATTGACGGCGATGGGCGTCAGACGCGCGATTTTGTCTATGTAGATGATGTAGTCAGCGCTCTGGTCGCTGCCGCTACCGCGCCAAATATCAACGGCCTGGTTATCAACATTGGTTCTGGAGAAGAGACAAGCATCCTCGACTTGGCGCGGCTGGTGCTACAGACGACCGGCAGTTCCTCGAATGTGGTGACCAATCCCCAAGCGAGCGGTGGGGTGGCGCGCATGTGTGCCAATATCGCCCTGGCTGAAAAGCGGCTCAATTATCGTCCCTCAATTTCTTTAGAAACCGGTCTGCGGTTGACTTTACAAAGAGATCCCCGTTTCAAGAAATGAATCGGCTTGGACGGATCGCATGGCAATTTCGATCGATTCCGTTCTTCCCCGTGACTTCTACCTGCAACCCACGCTGAAGGTGGCACGCGACTTGCTGGGGATGCGCTTGATGCGCCTTTTGGATGGACATCTGCTGGCGGGGATCATCCTCGAAACCGAGGCCTATA
>JANWWB010000173.1 GCA_025056515.1 Anaerolineales bacterium | reverse complement strand
TACCCATTAAGGATATCAAGGCGTTTTTGGCGGCTGAGCGAAGCGCCCATGGCGACCTCCGAGGGGAAATCAGGTCGGGCGAGTTCGCTCGCCCGACCTAGACGAGTGGGAAAGATTATCGCATCGCCTTGCGGATGGCTTCCGCAGCTTGTTTCATCGCTTCATCCACAGGCTGGTTCTGCTGGAAAATGCGCTCCAACGCCTTACCCATCTGATCGTTGACATCCGAGCCGACTTTGCCCCAGAAGAACGGGCGAGCGCCATTGAAGGAGCCATTGAAGATAGCGGCCACGTTCGGGTTGTTCTTCAAGTACTCGCTGTTTTGGAGCGAAGCGCGCGAGGGCAGGGCAAAGCCACTTTCAAGAACAGTCTTCTGGCTGGCCTCGCTGGTTAGGAATTGCACCACCCGCCAGGCAGCTTCGGGGTTCTTGGTGTTTGCCGAGATGCCCCAAGCGACGGTGAAGATGAGATTACCCTCGCCCTTCGGGCCGGCCGGCGGCATGACCACACCGTACTGTGTGCCGGGGAATTGGTCGCGCAGGTACGGGATCAGCCAACCGCCTTCATAGACCATGGCGCATTGCCCTTTGCCGAAGAGCGTGCCTTGCCACCCTTCCCCTAGGTCAGAGGGCAGGGCGCCGATGCCTTCAGCGCGGAAGGAGGTATAGAAACGAGCAGCCTCAATTGCGGCGGCGCTATCCAGGGTGGTATCGGAGAAATCGGCGTTCATCACCGAGCCGCCGTTCTGGAAGACAAAGACCGGGAAGCGACCGGGGTCGGGCGGAGTGCAGAACCCATAGATGGGCTTCTGCGGGTCACTTAGGTCGGTCAGGGCAGCAGCGGCAGCCTTTAAGTCATCCCAGGTCCAGTCGTTGGTCGGATAGGCCAGCCCGGCCTTGTCGAAGAGCGCCTTGTTGTAGAACAGACCGAGGGTGTTGAAGTCTTTGGCGATGCCGTACAATTTGCCGTTGTAAGTGAAAGCCTCCACAAGGGACGGGATGAAATCTTCCTTCTTGACGCCACTGGCTGCCATCAAGTCATCGAGCGGCAAGAGAACATCATTGGTTGCTAACTCGAGCCACCAGAAAATGTCTACGTAGAAAATATCTGGTTCGGTGCCAGCGGCAATCGAGGTCAAGAGCGCCTGCTTGTAGTCGCCTGTGATCGGTTCGTACTTGACCAAGATGTCCGGATTCTCAACCGAGAACTTATAGAGCAGCGACTCAAGCAGAGCGGTTTCGGACGGGCTAGAGGCCCAACCGGAGAGGCGCACTACAGTCTGCTCGCGCGGCACTTCGACCGTGACCACCTCGGTCTTGACAATCGGAGTCGGCGGTTCTGCGGTCTCCTGAGCAGGAGCGCAAGCGGTGAGCAAAATCATCAGGGTCAACAACCCAGCCAGCAATCGGGATAAGACTTTCATTCTTCTCTCCTTTCATAAACGCGAGGGAATACAAAAATTAGGGAATGCAAAAAGTCACGTTTTGTGGTAAAGTAAATCAGCCTTGGCTTCGGATGGGCAAATCTCACCTCCTTTCTGGGTGTTGAGTTTGGTTTCAGAACGACGCATGCCGCCTGGGAAGTGACCTGCACCGTTCTGGGCTTATCCGGGCCAGGGCGTTTCTTTAGCCTGACGCCCGCACAATGAGTTTAGGGGCAAGCAACACCTGCCTTTGGGCAAGCGGTTTGCCCTCGATCAGACCGACTAGGATGTCAACACACTTTTGTCCAGCCTCAGCAATCGGCTGACGGATGGTGGTGAGGGCAGGGACGAGATATTGAGACATCGGTGCGTCATCAAAGCCGATAATCGAGAGAGTGCGTCCGACCTCCAAGCCCAGTTCGCGGGCTAGATGCATCGCACCGATGGCCATGGTATCGTTGAGGGCGACAATTGCGGTTGGGCGTTTTTCGGGAGGCAAAGCGAGCAAGCGTGCAGTGGCCTCGCGCCCAAATTCGAACGTCCCCTCGCCGCGCTCTATCCATTCAGGCAGAACGACAAGCCCAGCGCGCTGCATTGTCTCAAAATAGCCTTGGAGGCGTTCATTGCCGACCCGCGAATCTTCCGGCCACGCCAGAGCGGCGATGCGGGTGTGGCCGCGTTGCAGGAGATGCTCCACGGCTTGACGCAGGCCGTCGGCGCCGTCCACGTCCACGTAGGGAAAATCTAAGCCCGGATCGGAACGTCCGAAAGCAACAAACGGAAACCCGCGTTCCATCAGAAAGTGGATACGCGGGTCGTTATAGTTTACGCTGGACAGCACAAAGCCATCAACTCGGCCGGTGTCGATCAGTTCGCGATAGGCATCCACCTGGGCGTTTCCCTCGCGAAAGGGGAAGGGCAGGAGATGATAACCTGCGGCTTCGGCTTCACGTACCATGCTGGTCAGGAACTGGTCAAGGATATGGTTGACCTGGTCGGGAGAGGTCTGCACCCAAGAATAGCCGATCATAAAACTGCGGCGAGCGCGCATGCTCCGCGCAATCTGGTATGGACGATAGCCGAGCGTCTTGACCGCTTCGAGGATGCGCTGACGCGTCTCGGGGGCAACGCTGGCTTGGCCGTTCAGCACCTTGGAGACAGTCTGATAGCTGACGCCTGCCTGTGCCGCAACTGTTTTCAGGGTGACTTTCCGAAAGCCTTTGGGGGACATCACGGTTTTCTCCGATGCGAACGTTCGGGCGAACGTTCGCATTAATCATACAACAGATGCATCGAATTTGTCAAGAGCCTCTTGCACCATCCAATCAAACAACCGACACGACCACATCCGATCGGCCAAACTACAAACTCGATAGAGATCCGCTCAGAAAATGCTTGGACAAACATGGTCCAATCTGTTATGCACCCTCCGCTTGGCTGATTGTCCAATCTGAAGTTGGCAATCATCCTCGAGAGATACGGCTCTCTTGCTGCAACGAGAAACCATATAGAGAATTTTCAGTCATTCTGGACAAAAGATTCGTTGCTTGTTCGGCTCTCCCCCAAAATTTTTATCAAAGTTACACAGCCTCTTTATCGAAGCTTTACATTCGCCAAGTATGATGAGTGCTTGCAATCACGCTCTTCCCAACAGAGATTCCTTGTTCTCTTGTTCAAACACGAAAAGGGAAGATACCTCGAAAATTCTGAGGCACAAGGAGCGAATACGGAAAGCATAGAAAGGAGTGACCTATGAACAAAATCCTAAAATG
>JANWWB010000083.1 GCA_025056515.1 Anaerolineales bacterium | reverse complement strand
GCTTTGCCTTACCCAAAAAGGCGCCCAATCCAGAGAATGCGCGCAACTGGCTCAAGCTGATCACCACCAAAGAGGCACAAGAGGCCTTTAATATTAACAAGGGTTCCATTTGCGCCCGCACCGACTGCGACTATAGCAAGTTCGACGATTATCTGAAATCGTCGGCGGCCGATTTCAAAACCTCGCGCATCATCCCTATTATCGTACATGGATCAGCCGTAGATCCGGCCTGGAAGCAAGCCTTCTCGGATACGATTATCAAGTTCAGCGCTGATGGCGATGTCGCGGCTGCGCAAGCAGCGTTGGTGCAAGCCGCTCTGGATGCGGGCGTTCCGCAATAAGCATTCAACTTGCCCCCGGTCTCTTTGCTCACCCTGAGGAAAGGGATCGGGGGTGAGATTCGAATCATACGATGAGAGGCAAGAACTGGGAGCGTTGGGTAGCTGTATTGATGGTCTTGCCCTCGCTGATTCTGATTGCCATCTTTGTTTATGGGTTTATTGGCTGGACCGGCTATGTTTCGCTCTCCAAGTGGGTGAGCGCCTCACCCGATTATAGCTTTGCGGGGCTGGCTAACTATCAACGCATCCTCTTCGGTAGCGGCATCGAAACGCAACGTTTTTATATTGACATCCGCAATTTTGTTGGGTTTACCAGTTTATTTCTCGCTTCATGTTTAATCATTGGCTTTGGATTGGCGCTCCTTTTGGATAGTCGGCTGCGCGGAGAGAACTTTTTCCGCAGCGTCTATCTGCTTCCTTTTGCGATCTCGTTTATTGTCACCGGCGTCGTTTGGCGCTGGCTGTTGACACCCGGTACTCCCGAATTAGGCAGCACAGGCGTGAACAAATTGTTCGAGTACCTCGGCCTGGGATTCTTCAAGCCACGCTGGTTCATCGATCCGACCATTCTCCACATTCGTCCCGATACGGACGTGGGCATATTCCTCGGTCAAATCGGCCTTGGCTTTCTCACGACTCCCCTCTGGGGTATTTCGGTGGGAACCTTTTCATTGGTTCTTGCCGCAACTTGGCAGTTATCGGGTTATGTGATGGCGCTGTATCTGGCAGGTATGCGCAGCATTCCCCAGGAATTGCGGGAAGCCGCCGTCGTGGATGGGGCGAACGAGTACCAAATTGTACGGCATATTTACCTGCCCCTTTTGACACCAATCACCTTGAGCGCAGTGATTATCTTGAGCAGCATCTCACTCAAACTTTATGATCTCACCGTGGCCATGACCGGCGTGGGTCCGGGATTCGCTACGGATACTCTTGCCTTTAACATGTTCGAAACAACGTTCAAAGCGACCCGTTTTGGACAAGGGGCCGCTATTGCAATGATCTTGCTTATTCTCGTCTCGCTCCTCATCATCCCCTATCTACGTTACAGTCTGAGAAGGGAGACCATTATATGACCATTCAGAGTCAAACCGTCGAACAGATCGTTTTGGCATCTGTTGCACGGCGGCGGACGCGCATTCGCCCGCTACGAATTCTTCTCTACGTCATCGCTGTCGCTTTTACGATCTACTATTTGCTGCCGGTCTTTTTGCTCTTGTTAACTGGACTCAAGAGCTATGCCGAAGTGGATTTGTACAAGATGTGGGAATTGCCGCGCACCCTTAGTATTCAAAGTTTTGTAGATGCCTGGGTGGGCAGTCCTTCGGTGTCAGGGTTGGGACGCAATTTTATGAATAGCCTGATGATGACCATTCCTGCGACGATTATCTCGTGCATTCTTGGCGCTATGAACGGCTATGTTTTATCGAAATGGAAGTTTCGCGGCGCAGACATTGTCTTTCCTCTTCTCTTATTCGGCATGTTCATCCCCTACCAGAGTATTCTCATCCCATTGGTGAACACACTTAATGTCCTTC
>JANWWB010000072.1 GCA_025056515.1 Anaerolineales bacterium | reverse complement strand
TTCAGACCTTAAGCGAGGATCAACTCGTACACTTGCTCCCTGGGTTTGACGGATGGATCATTGGCGACGATCCGGCCACGAAACGAGTCCTTGAAGCTGGAAGGGGGGGACGGCTTAAGGCGGCGGTCAAGTGGGGCGTGGGTATCGACAATGTGGATGTTCGCGCTGCTCAAGAATTGGGAATTCACATCGCCAACACGCCGAACATGTTCGGAGAAGAGGTGGCGGATATGGCGATGGGCTACGTGATCGCTTTAGCTCGTGAGACTTTCTGGATTGACCGGGCAATACGAGAGGGAAAATGGTTGAAACCAACCGGTATTTCTCTTGCCGCGAAGGTCGTTGGCCTCATTGGATTTGGCAATATTGGGAAAGCCACGGCCAAGCGTTTGCGAGCAGCGGACATGAGGGTTATGGTCTATGACCCTGCGATAGAAAGAGTCAACCCAGCGGATGCTGTTGAATTGGTGTCGTGGCCTGATCGAGTCGAAGAATGCGATTTTCTGGTCCTTACCTGCTCTCTCAACGCTTCAAACAGACACATGCTTAATGCGAGTGTGTTTGGGAGAATGAAAAAGGGAGTCCGTATTGTCAATGTCTCGCGCGGAGCATTGATTTTAGAAAACGACCTCGTTGATGCTCTGAAGAGGGGGACTGTTCATTCTGCGGCCCTCGATGTGTTCGAGACCGAGCCTCTTCCATCATTGTCTCCCCTGCGACAGTTCGAACGTTGTATCTTCGGTTCACACAACGCTTCAAACACGCGCGAAGCCGTCATACGGGCCAGCAGACGCGCTACCGAGCTGCTTTTTGGTTTTTTGGGTGTCGGATGATCGGCAACACTCAAAAGTCTGTGTTGATTACGGGAGCTTCCGGAGGAATAGGGCAAGCCCTGTGCATGGAGTTTAAAAAAAGTGGGTATCGGGTCATTGCCACCGATGTGACTGGTCGTTCCAATTTGGCCTGCGATTGCTTTCTGGAAGCGGATCTCAGATCTTTATGTCGGGATGAAGAGAGCCTCAAACAATTTATCCAAGACGTTGAAGCAAACATTCAGGATAGTTGCCTCTCAGTTCTCGTCAACAACGCTGCCGTGCAAATCTTAAATCGGACAACCGCCGTGTCGATGCAAGATTGGCGAGATACGCTGGACGTGAACCTGCTTGCTCCCTTCCTCTTGGCGCAGGCACTTCTCCCGTACTTAGAGAAAGCCGAAGGCTCGATCATCAATATTGGAAGTGTGCATGCGATCGCGACCAAGCCAGGATTTGTTTGTTATGCCACAAGTAAAGCGGCATTAGTTGGCCTGACCAGGGCGCTTGCTGTTGATCTGGGCGGCCGTGTGAGGGTGAATGCTGTAAATCCTGCAGCTGTGGCGACGGCGATGTTGATTGAAGGGTTTCAAGGAAAGGAAGAACGATTGGCCGTTCTTGGCGGCCTGCATCCCATTGGGCGGATCGCTGAGCCACACGAAGTTGCTCGTACCGTTGTCTTTCTCGCTTCCGGAGCCGCCTCTTTCATTACCGGCGCAGCAGTGAACATTGACGGCGGTATTTTGTCACGTTTGCACGATCCCGATTGAATCTTTTGAACGGGAAGACGCCCTGGTAAGAGAAGAGCGTCCCTTCCATCAGTGGCTCCGAAAGGAAGCAGGCAACTGTGACACAAGTGGGCGCTGCATGGCCACCTGCCGTGATTGCCGGTGCATTTCAGACCGGCGTCCTCGGGGTGCGCAGTTTAAAAAGACGGGGTATCAAAGCCTTGTGCTTTGATTGTGACCGGACCATGCCCGGATTCCAATCGGTCTATGGCCCAGCTCGTCTCTGCCCCGATCCCGATCAGGAGCCCAAACAGTGGATCGACTTTATGATACGGTTGTCCGATGAACTGGGAGAAAAAGCGGTTTTAATTCCCAGTTCTGATCGATTTGTGACGGCCATCGCAGATCACAGTGAAGTCTTGGGAGACTACTTTTTGATCAGTCCTGGCATCAAAGTGCAGGGACTTCTTGCGCAAAAGCAGACTCAATATCAACTGGCCATGGAACATGGGATGCCCATGCCTTTAACTGGCATGATCAATGCGCTTGACGAACTCAAAGAATTTTCGCGCAAGCTCAGTTATCCGTGTTTGATCAAACCGTGGCATTTTCGTGAGTGGGGAAAGTTTCCGTCTAACCATCCTTTGGCTGGTCAAAAAGTAGCCATTGCCAATTCCTCCGAAGAGCTCTTTATCTTGTATGAATTGGCAAGGCCTGTTACGCCGAACATCATTGTTCAAGATATCATTCAAGGTCCTGACACAGCCAAGCGAGTGGACCTCTCCTGTTATGACCGCTACGGCAATCGCATTGCCTATGCCATGTTTCGGGAATTGCGGTGCGTGCCCTTTCAATTTGGCCCT
>JANWWB010000062.1 GCA_025056515.1 Anaerolineales bacterium | reverse complement strand
ATCTATCCGCGTTCCTTTGCCGATGGTAACGGCGATGGTATCGGCGACTTCAAAGGGATGATTCAAAAGCTCGACTACCTCAAATCTTTGGGGATTGGCGCTATTTGGCTCTCGCCCCACTACCCCTCACCCATGTGGGATTGTGGGTATGACGTTTCCGACTACGAGGCGGTCGCTCCTGAGTACGGCTCGCTCGAAGACTTCAAAACTTTCTTGGATGAAGCGCATGCGCGCGGCATTAAGGTTATCCTTGACCTGGTGTTGAATCATACGTCTGACCAGCACCCCTGGTTTCTTGAATCCAAATCCAGCCGCGATAACCCCAAAGCCGACTGGTACATTTGGGTAGATACGCCTCCCAACAACTGGCAGTCCTGCTTCGACGGCCCGGCCTGGACCTACGTACCGGAGCGCAACCAGTACTACTACCACTACTTTATGAAGCAACAGCCCGATTTGAACTGGCGCAACCCCCAGGTCAAAGCCGCCATGTGGCACGTCGTCCGCTTCTGGCTTGACTTGGGCGTGGACGGCTTCCGCCTGGATGCCATCGGCACCATTTACGAAGACCCAGCTATGACCCCACACAATGTGCCCATGACCCTGGCCGAATTGCGCGCCTTTGCTGACACCGCCAAAACGTCGCAAGAACGTGCTCTTGTGGAGAAATACTGGTTCGAGATGTTCAAGTACCAGTGGGGCGGCCCCGGCTTGCATGACCTGATGAAGGAACTGCGCGCTATCCTGGACGAATACCCCGGCGATCGAATGCTGGTCGGCGAGGATGACAACATTGATTACCTGGGGAACGGCAATGATGAATTGCATCTGGTCTTCAATTTCCCGCTTATGCGCACCGACCGTCTGACCCCGAACTGGGTGCGCAAGAATCAGGCCGAGCGCCTTGCTCGGCTCGATGCACTCCCGACCCGCGGTTGGCCTTGCAATACCTTGGGCAACCACGACTCTTCGCGCCTTCGCACCCGCTACGGAGATGGTCAACATGACTTGGAGCTGGCGCGCTTACATTTGGCGCTCCTCCTTACCCTGCGCGGTACGCCTTTCCTCTACAACGGCGAGGAAATCGGCATGACCGACCTGCTCATCACCGACCCGTCCAAATTGCGCGACACGATGGCAACCTGGTACTACGAGCAATTGGTCAACGAACTGGGCATAGCGCCGGCGGAAGCCGCACGCCGCGCCGGAGCGATGAGCCGCGACAAGAACCGAACCCCCATCCAGTGGCGCAACGCCCCCAACGGCGGCTTCTGCCCGCCCGAAGTTACTCCCTGGCTGCCGGTCAATCCGAACTATGCAGAAGGCGTCAACGTCGAAGAGCAGGAAGCTGACCCAGCCTCACTGCTCAACTTTTACCGCCGTCTTATCCATTTCCGCAATGACACGCCGGCGTTAGTTGCCGGAGAATATCTTCCCCTCCACGAGCGTTCGCGCGCTTATCTGGCTTTTTTGCGATTCACGCCGGAGCAGAGGCTGCTTGTGGTGCTTCATTTTTCTCCCAGGGCGCGACGTGTAGATTTTTCGGATGTGCAGGTCAACTCCGCTCGCTTGCTCTTCTCCAGCGCCGGACGAGAGGCAATTTCATTCCCCAAAGTGCGCTTGGAGCCATTTGAAATTTTGATCGTTGAACTCAGCTAACCTGACCCGATGTGCAAGTTTTGATAGCACCTTGCTCTGTTGCAAACATCGGTTAGTGTGTCACTGCGAGCGCAGCGCCTGCCCCGAGCGAAGCGTGGGGGAAGCAGTCTCCTGGATTGCCAGGAGATTGCTTCGGCGGCTGTGCCGCCTCGCAGTATACTCGTGACACGATACCCTTTGTTTGTAACAAGACATCCTTGCTTGGCTTGAGGGAGATGCTGAGTTTGCGATAATCTCCATGTTTGCAACAGAGCGTTTTCAAAACATTAACCTAGGATGGCAGAAGGGTAGAAGTATAATTTGATTGCTTTACGTTTTGCCAGAAATGGTGTTTTATTATTTGTCTTACTAGGTTTAGGATAGCTCGTAGCGGTGATTCAGTTGCTTTACGAAACGGCATTCTCCTAAACCATGTTGATCCAAATCTAACCATCAGGAGACTTTCCATGGACGAAAAACAACACAGACGCGCTATTAGAGCCTGGACGATGTACGACTGGGCGAATTCGGTCTTTGCGACCAGCATCATGGCTGCGATACTGCCGGTCTATTATGCGAATGTGGCCGTGCAAAGTGACCAGGCAAATACGGCCACCGTGTATTGGTCCTATACGACATCGATTGCACTCTTGATTGTTGCCTTACTCGGTCCTATCCTTGGGGCGATGGCAGATTTTCTCGGCGCCAAGAAGCGCATGATGAGCATTTTCGTCTTCCTAGGGGTAACCGGCACGGCCTTGCTTTATTTTGTACAAGAGGGCGATTGGTTGATTGCCTCCCTCTTTTACATTGTTGGAAGCGTAGGTTTTGCTGGGGCAAATGTCTTCTACGATTCGCTCTTGCCCCATGTGGCACGTGAGGATGAGATTGACCAAGTTTCCTCACGCGGCTACGCCATGGGCTATCTTGGCGGCGGCATCCTCTTGACAGTCAACCTAGCGATGATTATGTTCTTGCCTTCGGTTTTGCCCAAGATCATTCCTTCATTAGCTTCTTGGTCGGAAGGCGAATTGACAACCCTGATGACGCGCATTTGCTTCTTAACGGTCTCGGTCTGGTGGTTTGTGTTTACTATCCCACTCTGGCGGCATGTTCCGGAACCGGAGCGCCGGATTCAGGCGGCGGAAAAAGATTTTAGCCCGCTACAGGCCAGTTTCGGACGCCTTGGCCACACCTTTCGCGAGATTCGCAAGTATCGCCAATTGCTGTTGTTTATCATTGCGTTTTGGCTCTATAACAATGGGATTGGCACGATTATCTACATGGCTACGATCTATGGCACGGAATTGGGCTTTTCTTCCACAACAACCATCGGGACGTTGTTGATGGTACAGTTTGTTGCCATGCCGTTTGCTTTCCTCTTTGGCTGGCTGGCAAAGAAGATGGGGACGAAACCGGCCATTTTGCTTAGCTTGGCCATCTATACACTGATTGCGATTGGGGGCTACTTCTTGTATCAGGAATGGCAGTTCTGGGCACTTGGTTTTGCTGTGGCGACCGTCCAGGGTGGTTCCCAGGCGCTTAGTCGCTCACTGATGGGACGCATGATGCCGAAGAGTAAATCGGCGGAGTTCTATTCGTTTTTCTCGATTTCGGAGAAAATTGCCGGAACGGTCGGGCCGCTGCTCTTCGGCACGGTCAGCGCGGCTATGGGCGGAAGCCGGGCAGCAATTGTTTCGTTGATTGTCTTCTTCGCTCTCGGTGCCTTCATTCTAACACGCGTCAATGAGCGTGAAGGTATCCGTATCGCCGAAGAAGAAGACCGGCAGTTCGTCCGGGCCGCCGTTGAAACTGTTCTTTCTTGAGGTAAGATACAATGACGACCGCTCGTTCCAGCGGTCGTCTTGTTTTTTGTAGGTTTGGACCTAGTAAGCAAAGGGGCCTGGTTTCAACGCCTTTTTAGGATGATTCGGCTTGAGAGACCTGAGAAGCCTGATACGCCTGCAAGCATTCTCGAACAGTGGAACGGAGGCGTAACCACTCGTCTAGGCCTAAAATGCCAATAAGCAATATCATCGGCTCAACAGGTAGACGAGTACGCGGATCACCCATTTCAATCAAAATCGTAATCAGTGTATTGTAGGTGAACGCAATGCCTGCCAGAACAAGCAAGGACCGGCGCAAGCGATCCGCAACGTCCCATTGTTTGACAAACCAGACCCGTTGTTCTTTGCTCAGGCCAAGCCATAGCAGGAAAATTCCACCGAGAAATAGACAGCTGAAGAGCAAGACCAGGAGGGTCAGGTAGTGCATTGCAGGCCAAACGATTTTGAGGACAGGCATGCTGAAATCAGAGAGACGGTTATTCATCGGAGCCAGGTAGTTGACTAGGCTATACCCAACCTCTTGCAGATATATCAAAGGCGCTTTCGCAATTAAAACCAGGTTCAAGCGAGTGTAATACGCCGAAATTTCGGCATAACTCATCCCTTCCTCTGGACGCAATTCATCCATCGGAATTTTCCAAATGTAGTTGTAAAACTGATGAGGCTCAGAGAGCAAGCTTTGGTCTCGGTAGTGGATAAGCACCTCTCGAATGCGGGCATAGCTATCCGGTAAACGTTCAAGCACTCGGCCGGTCTTTTGAGTGAGATGAAGACCGGTGAGAGGAGAAACCCCAAAATAGCCGTGATAATGGAGATTGTGGAATGCTAGGCTTCCTATAATCAGAATAGCCCAGAGGCTAAGGCCTGCTGCACCCCATAACAACCGCTTTCGCCAGTTTCTAAGCTTGGGAGCTAATAAGATAGCCAGTAGGGCCAAAACCGGCGGGAAAAATTGAAAGACTGGTCGCGTGATACCCAGGAATGCAAGGAAGAACGCGCCCCAAACTAAGTGAAGCCATTTTCCACGATTGAGCCACAAAACGAATAAGCCTATCCCCCAAACGAGCAAAAATTGCGATTGCGATTCGGTTAATGCTCTTGCAACGGGCAAGACATTGTAGGGTAACAAAGCCAAGAGGGTGAAAGCGCCGATCAGGATTCGATTAACTTGGGCTTGCTCGAGTAAAAAGAGAAGCAGGCCAACCCAGCCAAGATGCATGACCAACTGGGCAACTAGAAGGAATCGCGTCGGTGCTGTGGTAGAACCGGTCAACATGAGCAACCAGCCGTAGCCAGGTGGGCGCACCTGAAATGTATCCAGGCGAAAATCGCGCAAATCTTGGGCAACTTTGATGTAGGCAGCTGTGTCGTTCCCTGGTACTGGCGCGTGAGGCCATAGATGAAGATACAAAACGAATGCCAAAACAAGCATAAGAATTGACCATCCCTGCCTCAAGATAAGGAGGGCCGAAAATACTTTCTGCTTTATCATAAGCATGGCCTTGCGATTGGACTGAGACAATTCAAATGTTCGGCTGGCGCTTTTGCGCTTCAAACCAGGTTTTGATTTTTGCCATCCCTTCCTCAATGGTCTCCATTGAGACAGCATAAACCAGCCGTAAGTAACCTTCTCCACCGGAACCAAAGTCGCTGCCAGGTAGCACAGCTACTCCAGCTTCCTCAATCAGGCGGGCAGCAATTTCGCGTGAGGATAGTCCATAGGATTTAACATTCGGAAAGAGATAAAATGCGCCCTGGGGTGTCTGCGCGTGGAGACCCGGGATGGAGTTGACCAGCTCTAGCATCCGGTCGAGACGGCGTTGATATTCGCTCTTCATTTGCTCAACGAAGTCCTGGGGGCCGGTCAATGCTTCGAGTCCGGCATATTGGGTGAAGGTTGCCGTGCAACCGATGGCGTGGGTCAGCAACAGCTCCAGGCGTTCGGCCAAGGCCAGTGGGGCAATCATATAACCAAGCCGCCAGCCGGTCATGGCATACGTCTTTGAGAAGCCGTCCACGATGACGGTGCGCTCGAGCATGCCGGGAAGTTCGGCAATCGAGTGAGCGACCACGCCATCGTAGGTCAGGCGACTGTAAATTTCGTCCGAGAGCACCCAGCAATTGTATTCTTGCGCCCGAGCAGCGATATGTTCTAGGTCGGTGAGCGGAATGATGCCGCCGGTTGGGTTAGCGGGAGAATTCAGGATAATCAATCGCGTGCGGGGAGAGAGCAAGCGGTCGAAGGCTTCCAGGTCCAAGGAGAATTGATGGTCCTCCCGCAATGGCACGGGTACCGGAACGCCGCCGGCGACGCGAATCATGGCTTCATAAGTCGGGAAGCCAGGGTCGGGATAAAGCACTTCATCGCCTGGGGCAACCAGTGCCAGGGTTGGGAAAAAGAGCCCGGGCTTGGAACCAGGTCCAATCACCACGCGTTCCGGCTCAAAGGTCAGACTCCGCTGCCGCCCGGCGTATTCGGCAATCGCTTCCCGCAAGGGGCGGATTCCTGCAGGCGGGTTGTACTTTGTCTTGCCATTGCGAATAGCCTGAATCCCGGCTGCACTGACATGTTCAGGGGTGGGAAAATCGGGCTGACCGATTTCTAGGTGGATGATGCGGCGTCCTTGCGCTTCGAGAGCTTGAGCGCGGGCAAGGACGGCATAAGCGCCTTCTGGACGAAGAGGAGTGACACGATCGGTGAATTGCATAACGGACAAAGATGGATTGCTAGAGCGAGAGTCCTCCGCGCTCGGTCAGAGATTTACGTATCTCGACCTCAAGGGCGGCGGCTTTGGCCTCTAGGGATTCGAGCTGCGCCAGGAACGGTTCGCCGGCATGTTTGTCGCTCAGGCTATTGATGTTGATACGGACGTTGTAACCGGCGGCGGTCAGAGCAGCGCGCGCCATTGCAGCAGCCGAGGCAGCGTCGGTGATGGCGTTCAGGTTGCCGAGGGCGGCGCAGCGTTCGGCTAAGGCTAGTACCTTGACGGCCTTTTCGGCGGTCGTTAGGGGGACGCGGATGGCCCTTAGGGTGGCTTGCTCGATGGCGGCGAGGCGTGCAGCTTGCTGTTCTTCCGTCTCTTTTGGCAGCTTGAAGGCGGCCATGATTGCCTCAAAAGCAGCGGCATCCTCGTCTACGGCGGAAGTCAGGTCACGGCGCAGGCGCTCGGCTTGGGTTAGGATTTCGTTCATCTGGTCTTCCACTTCGGCGTATTTTTTCTTACCAAGCGTAAGACGCGCCACCATGGCGACCAATGCTGCGCCCATCGCTCCGGCGTATGCAGCGGCCGAACCTCCGCCCGGGGCAGGCGTTCCAGCGGCGAGAGAGTCGAGGAAACTGGAGCCGTCCGAAGGTCCGGACTGCGCCGCGTAGAGACGGTTTTCCAGCACCTGGTCGGGGGAGAAATCGTCCAGTTGCAGGTACCAGGCGGCGGCGTCCATCAGCGCCTCGCCGGGGATAAGGCCAACCAGTTCACTGTGATGGATGGTGACGCCGTAGCGGGCGGCCTCGCGGCGGATGGTTTCGACGACCCGATAGACGGGCGTCTTGCGGAAGTTGGTCAGGTTCATCGAGACTTGAGCACGGCCTTCCACCAGCATACCCAGCGCTTTGACGTACCGAAAACCTCCCGAGGAATGACGCACGGCTTTGGCGATGGCTTGGGCAATGGAGACGTCGTCGGTGGTCAGATAGACATTGTAGGCGATGAGAGGATGGCGTGCTCCAATGACGGTTGCACCGGCTGGACCAAGCCGGGCGGGGCCGAAATCTGGCTGGCGGTCGGGGTTGGTCTCAATTTCAGCCTTCAGCCCTTCGTACTGGCCGCGGCGGATGTCCTCCAGGTTGACGCGGTCAGGACGGGTAGCGGCTTCTTCGTAAAGATAGACCGGAATACCGAGTTCGCGGCCGACGCGCTCGCCCAGACGACGTGCTAGCAAGACGCATTCCGCCATCTCCACACCAGAGAGGGGGACGAAGGGAACAACGTCGGTTGCGCCGATGCGCGGGTGCGAGCCGGTATGCTGGTTCAGGTCAATGAGTTCGGCGGCTTTCTGGATGGCGCGAAAGGCGGCTTCTTCTACGGCCAGTGGCGGTCCGGCAAAGGTGACAACCGTCCGATTGTGGTCGTGGTCCGAACTCTGGTTGAGCAAGTAGATTTCGGGAACGCCGGTAATTGCGTCTACAATGGCCTGAACGACTTCGGGTCGACGGCCTTCAGAAAAGTTGGGGATGCATTCGATGAGAGGAGTGGGCATAGGGGTTGAGGGATTGGGTGATTGAGGGATTAGGTGATTGAGGGATTGGGTGATTGAGGGATTAGGTGATTGAGGGATTGGGTGATTGAGGGATTGAGGGATTGAGGGATGGGGGCGGTGAGGATTATAACGCAGTGCCAGGGTCAGGTGGTAGGTGGGCTGGGTGGTTTTGGGGGAGTTTTCAGCCGGGAGGGAAATGTCAGGAGATAGAGTGCAGCGCCCAGGACGGGAACAGCCAGGATGACCACTAGCCACAGCCCGCGCTGACTCAGGGACAGGTCAGATGCGGAGAGATGGCGGATAGCCTTAAAAGCCAGGACGACCCACAGTCCAAGCAGGATGAGATTGATGATTTGGGTAACGAGAAAAAGCAGGGAAGTCATCTTACTCCTTTCGGGTGGAACTCAGAGCATATAGAAAAATTCCGGCGGCGACGGCCAGGTTAAGCGAAGTGGCTCGGCCACGCATCGGCAAGGATAGAATCCGGTCGCAGATGGCCATGTGTTCAGGCATCAGTCCCTTTTGCTCCGAGCCGAGCAAGAGAATGGTGGGCCGGCTGTCGAGATTGACTTGCTCAGGATGGATGTTTCCTTGGGCTGAGGTGCCCAGAATCCGGCAATTGCGTTGGCGTGCCCAATCGACAAACTCATCAAAGGTAGCGGCGGCAAAGGGCTTCCAGAAGAGCGTCCCCATGCTCGCGCGTACGCAGGAAGGATGATAGGGGTCGGCGCCACCCTCGAGTAAGAGCAGACCATCGGCTCCGGCTCCGTCAATCGTGCGCAAGATGGTCCCAACATTGCCCGGATCCTGCGGTGAGACGAGTGCTACGATGAAGGAAAACGGCGGAAATTCGCTTAACGTCCGGTAGCGTTGATAAACAAGTGCGATGATACCTTGCGGATTTTCTTTTTCGCTAATCGTTTGGAAGGCCTTTTCAGCAACTGGGACGCAGCGCACACCCTTCTCGGACAAGCGCTCGACCAGGTTTTGTCCAAACTCGCTCCGCAGACGTTCTGGACAGTAGAGCAAGGTCCGAATATCCCACCCTGCCTCTGCCGCTTCGCCGATGTGCAAAATGCCCTCCACTAGGAACAGCTTGGTTTGCTCGCGGCCCTTTTTCTGGCGCAGGAGACGCACTTGTTTGAGCAAGGGATTAGAAGGGCTGGTAATTGGGTCACTCATGAGGGTGTTGGGAAGTATACTACGGATATAGATGATTGAAAGACAGAACAGGAGAAGTAGGGTACTATAAACGGATCTTATGTGCTCTGTTGCAAAGATTTGGAAAACTCAGAATGCATGCGTCGTTATGAGCCTTTGAAGGCGGCAAGGCCCTGGCCCAGTGCCAGACTATGAAGTCCTCCGAATGATCTGGGAGACTGCTTCGGCGGCTGCGCCGCCTCGCAGTAACACGACACCCTATGTTTGCAACACAGCAGATCTTGTGCAAAAATAGGGGGCCGTATCCTTCACAGGTCACCATACCAAACAAGGATAAAATCATGGCTCCCCGAGCACATCATAAGACCTTCAACGCAAACGGTCAAGCCCTGGCGCTTGCGGAGCCTACAACACCTGCGCCATCCGCCTATGCCTGACGCCCCCAAACTCCAACCAATACCAACTCTCCTGCGGCTGCAGCCTCAACCCCCCAAGCGGCAGCCAACCGCTGCCCATCTTCTCAACTGCCACCCTCTCGCAAACACCCATCCCCGGCCCCTGGATCAAACGCAAAAACGCCTCCTTCTACTCCTCCAAAGCCCTGCTCAACCTCATCCCTGTCCCAGCCTCAGCCTACGACAGCGACAACAACCACCTCGCCCACTTCATCATCGCCGGACAGTCAAGCGTTTATACCTGTTGGATGACATTCTTTATCCTACGGAAGCAGCTGACCTGCGGTAAAGACCTCGTATAAAAATTGACGTCGTTCAGAAGGAGTCATGCGGCGAGGACGAGCGTAATCCTCTAGCATAAAAGTCAGAAGCTCAATACTAATCAAACGTCCATCATAAATGACATAACGGTCTGCAAATTCTCGGCGTGTGCCAACAGCCGGATAGTCCATCTGATCGAAAAACAGATTTCCCAGTCCGTAATGAATAAACGAATCTCCGTAAAATTCCATGTATTGAGGAAAATGGGAATGACTCCCACTGACAATCACCGCTCCGGCCTCGG
>JANWWB010000399.1 GCA_025056515.1 Anaerolineales bacterium | reverse complement strand
CCCTGCGCTTGCTCGATGGCATCGTGGACATCTATATGCCCGACATGAAATACGCCGATGCCCAGATCGCCTTGCGCCTGTCTAAAGCGAAAAATTACCCCGCCATCAACCAGCGCGCGGTCAAAGAGATGCACCGCCAAGTAGGCGATTTACAGTTGGACGAACGCGGCTTAGCACAGCGCGGTCTCTTGGTGCGACACCTCGTCCTGCCGAATGGGCTCGCCGGGACAGAGGCAATTGTTCGCTTTCTCGCCCAAGAAATTTCTCCTCGCACCTATTTGAACATTATGGCACAATATCGCCCCTGCTACTGCGCCTATTCGTTTCCTGAACTCGCGCGCCCCATCACATGGGAGGAATATCAAGAGGCAGTGCGCCTGGCACGGGCGGCTGGGTTGACAAGACTAGACCGGGAGATTTCCCCCTAAGAGCTACGCGATAGTCTATGGCTCAGCGAAGAAAGCCACGTTCATTCGGTTGCAAGCACGCACGGTTAGGCTCATGAAGAAGACTGCCCTCAATCCCTATGTTATAATCTTCGCAGTCTTACTTCTCTGTAGTATGCAAAGCTACCATCATAACTAAGCAAATGAGGCAACTATGAGCAAGAAAGGTCGCGTGTTTTCCGGCATTCGCCCTACCGGTCGAGCGCATTTGGGCAATTATTTGGGGGCAATCAAAAATTACGTCGCCCTCCAAGACGACTACGAATGTATCTACTGCATTGTGGATGTTCATGCCCTCACAACGGTAGAAGACACCCTCAACCTGCGGCAAAACACCTTCGAAATGGCGCTTGATTTACTGGCCTCGGGCATCCGTCCTGACGAGACCATTTTATTCGTGCAAAGCCATGTTCCGCAAGTCATGGAGTTGCACACCTATCTCTCTATGGTCACACCTTTAGGGAAGTTGACCGACCTACCGACATTCAAAGAAAAGGCGCGCCAACAACCTCACAACGTCAATTACGGACTTGTCGGCTACCCCGTCCTCATGACCGCCGATATCGTCCTATACAAAAGCGAACTTGTTCCGGTGGGAATTGACCAAGCACCTCATATCGAATTTGCCCGCGAAATTGTCCGTTCCTTCAATTATCGCTACAACACCAACGTGCTCATCGAACCCCAGATGAAAACCACCGATGTTCCCAAAGTGTTGGGAATTGACGGCAAAGAGAAAATGAGCAAGAGCCTCGATAACCATATCGAACTGGCCCTGACCCCTGAGGAAACCCGACAGCGGGTGATGATGATGGTCACCGACCCACAACGAATCAAGCGCAGCGACCCGGGTAACCCAGATGTCTGTAACGTATTCTCTATGCACAAAATCTTCACCCCCCCTGAGGACGTAGAGAGGATTAATACAGAATGCCGACGGGCGGGCATAGGTTGTGTAGATTGCAAGAAACTCTTCGCCGAAAACCTGAATCGGGCACTTGAACCCTTCCGGGCCCGCCGTGCCGAGCTGGCTTCCCAACCCGACCAGGTGTACGCTATCCTGGAAGATGGCGCCCGCCGCGCCCGTATGATTGCCGAACAAACGATGCAAGAAGTGCGCGCTGCCATCCAGTTGCCCTAAAACACACTTCTGATTTCCTGACCATGCGTGCCCTGCTGCAGCGTGTCACCCGCGCAAGCGTCACAGTAGCCGGACAGACTGTTGCCTCGATCGGCAAAGGACTGGTCATTTTGCTCGGCATCGGCGCAGGGGATACGGAGGCACAGGCCGCATTCCTAGCCGAAAAATGCGCCCAGCTCCGAATCTTTGAGGATGAGGCAGGAAAATTCAACCTTTCTATACTGGACATAGGCGGAGAAGCACTGGTCGTTTCCCAATTCACACTCTACGCCGACGCACGCAAAGGACGCCGCCCATCTTTTTCCGACGCCGCGCGTCCTGAAGTTGCCGCCCCCTTGGTAGACAAATTTTGTACGTTTTTGCGCGCTCAAGGTGTCCCCACGCAAACGGGAATCTTTGCCGCTCATATGCTGGTAGAAATCCACAACGATGGGCCGGTCACCATTTGGCTAGAGAAATGAATCCTCGCTTGCAAAAAGCCTTTCACACTCTCTTTGGCGCTTCGCCTTCCTGGCTGGTCAAAGCGCCAGGGCGCGTCAATCTCATCGGTGAGCACACCGATTACAACGACGGCTTTGTCCTTCCAATGGCGATTGAACAGAACATCCAAATTGCCCTGCGTCCGCGCTCCGATACCCAGGTCGTCCTCCATTCTCTAGACTATCATCAAACGGCTCAATTCGACCTAAAAGACCTACAACATAGCGAGCAGAAATGGCTCGACTATGTGATCGGAGTGGCCTGGGCACTGCAACAGGAAGGGGTTGCCCTCCTCGGCTGGGAAGGAGTGATCACCGGCGATGTCCCACGCGGCGCTGGACTTTCTTCCTCCGCCGCCCTGGAGATCGCAGCCGCACGAGCGTTTGCCGCGCTGGCCAATTTGGAAATCAACCCGGTCAAACTGGCTCGCTTGGCTCAAAAAGCGGAAAATGAGTGGGTGGGCGTACGCTGTGGTATTATGGACCAAATGGCTTCGGTTTGCACGCAAGCAGGACACGCCCTGTTACTGGATTGTCGGACGCTCGCCTATCAACATATCCCCCTTCCCGCGCAAGCGACAATCGTCATCTTAGATACAGCTACTCGGCGCGGACTGGTTGATTCGGCTTACAACGAACGTCGCGCCCAATGCGAACAAGCTGCTCGCCTGTTGGGTGTCCCCGCCCTACGAGATGCGACCCTCGAACAGCTGGAAACCATCCCGATGGAAGCGATCACGCGCAAGCGAGCTTACCATGTCATCAGCGAAAATCAGCGCGTGCTTCAGTCTGTTGAAGCGCTACAACAAGGTGACCTATCCCGCCTAGGCCACCTGCTCTATGAAAGCCATCTCAGCCTGCGCAACGATTTTGAAGTCTCCAGTCCAGCTCTAGACGCCATGGTAGAGATTGCCCTTCAGCATCCAGCTTGTTACGGTGCTCGCATGACTGGAGCAGGTTTTGGCGGTTGCGCCATCGCGCTGGTTAAACAGGAACAAGCGCATGAATTCGCTTTGGAAACATCCGAGCGATATACAAGCGCTGTTGGCCTATCCCCCGCTATCTATATCACCAAAGCCAACCAAGGTGCTCAAGCAATCCGCTTGACGTGACAAGAAGGATGTGCTAGTATCACCTCAATCAGTGAATATGTACCCCAGGAGAAGAAAATGGTCAAGAAAATTACCTTGATATCCCTCTTCGTGACGGGCGCTCTGCTTCTTCTGACCGCCTGTGAACGTTCGGCAGTTCCGGTAACTCCAGAACTGGTTGCGCGCGCGACACCTACGATGAGCCTGGAAGAAGCCTATCGCACCCAAACTGCACAGGCGCTGATTCAACAATTTACGCCCATGCCACCCGGCTCAACAGGTGGCGGCGAAGAAACCACGCC
>JANWWB010000384.1 GCA_025056515.1 Anaerolineales bacterium | reverse complement strand
TAGCCGAGCAAACGATCAGCACAAACCAGAGGCACTAACGCCGAATCACGTATGGAAGCGGCGCGAGCATAGTCTTGAAACCCCATAGCGCGCCAACGTTCATCGTTCAAGGCATCGGATGTAATCAGCAATTCCTGTTTGAGAAAGCTTTCTTCAAGCACACTCCCCGGGGTCAAAGGTACACGATACAGAGAAACAACTTGCGCCGGCATTCCTCGAAACGGAATCTGCGCTTCTAACGTATGCTGTTCTTCATTCAAAATCAGAAAGCCCAAGATCTTTACATCAAATAAGGGCGCCAGCGTTTCCACAAGCTTGCTGAATAAGTCGTTCCATTCTCGTACTTGACCAACCAAACGAGCTAAGTTAATCAATCCATCCAACTCTCGGCTTTGTTTTTCCTGGCGATCCAGCAAAACAGCATTTCGCAAAGCAATTGCCAAAGGACCGCTGATGAGGTTGAGAACCTCAAAATCTTCTCGCGAATAAGCCTCAAATCGAGTTAAACTGGCTTCTAGCGTTCCAATTAGCCGTTGATGGACCAGCAAAGGCAATCCAATAAAAGACCGCACCCCAGTCTGAAGAGCGATGGTCTTCAGCAGCTCATTGTTAGTCTCTTGAGCATCTGACAGATAGAGCGGCTTGCGCGTTTCAATGAGAATCGCTGTATACGCTTCTGGTGTTTGAGGTTCACTCTTCTCTAAGCTGCGCCCACCCTGCGCCCGGGAGACGAAGCGATAAGTGATCAGACGCCGTTGTTCTTCCTCCCAGAGTCTAAGGACCAATGTTTCTACCGGCACAAGACGCTCTAGATTCTCAAGGGCTGCGCGCACCGTGGACAGCAGACCAGTCTGGGATAAGACGCTTTTCGTGAAGTCGGTCAAAATTTTGGTTGACGTACCAGGGCCGACTATCCCTTCTTCCCCTTGCACCGCCAATTCCAAGCGGTTAAGTGTAAGCAAAAAGCGAGGCTCTTCGGCTGGAATGTAAAAGGAGGCTGCTTCGACCGGGCGGCCACCCACAGAAAGCGTCCTCTCTCCCTCATGCGCACATAGATATAAAAATTCGTCCGAAGGCCAAATCCGATTGGAGAGGATCTCAAGTGATGGCAATTCATCCGAAAGACCAAGCCAATCTCGCAAAGTGGCGTTCATGAACTCGATTCGCCCCCCTAACCGAACAATCAAAATCCCTTTGGTATGGGAAAACTCTTCTTGCGGCTTTAAAACCGGTGCTGAGGTAGAGCGAGAAGTAGACTGTGACAATCTGGGCAACAAGCGTAAAACAAAAACCAACAAGGCAACGAAAATCGCCCCAAGAAACAGCAAGAGAAAGCCCAGAAGAACAGCACCCGACATGTGCAACCACTACTGCTTTTTCCAAGAAGTCGCCGGCACGTCGCGGCGACGCATCTCAGCCGCCAACTCCGTAATCTCACGGATATCGGCAAAAGTTTGCTGACTCGGCGAGACAATTCCCACCGAAAGCGTCATCAAGGGCATCTTTTCTGGCTGACCTTCTGCATTCAACGCCATAATAAACCCTTGTTGACGATCAACAAAATTGTAGTGAGTTTGAACTTCTTCAGCGAAGCGTTCCTTGAGCCTATTGCGTATCTTTTCGGCCAGTTCTTCTTTCGTGATAATGACAAAGTTATCTCCACCTGCATGGCCAATAAAATCGCCGGGGGTTCCCAATTCGTCTACGACCTCGCCAATAAGCATAGCTGTAAAGCGCAGGACATCATCCCCAGCAACAAAGCCATACACATCACGGAATGGTTCAAAATGGTTAATACGAACATCCAAAAACGCCCAGCCAGTTTGGCGGATTGTAAAGCGCAGCTGTTCTTCAATCAGCCGTCCGGCAGGCAAACCAGTTCTGGGGTCAGTCAACGCTTCTCGCTCTGCGCGCCGAATGGCTCCTTGGACGCGCAATTTCAGTTCTTCAATATCAAAAGGTTTGGTGATGTAATCATCGGCGCCGAGTTCCAGACCTTGCAATTTATCGCTGCGCTCATCGCGTTGGGTGAGAAAGATAACCGGAATATGGCTGGTGCGAGTGTTCTGTCGTAAGATCCGGCATACCTCATAGCCATCAATATCCGGCAACATAATATCCAGGACAATAAGATGAGGCAAGACCTGACGCGTCTTCTCCAGAGCATCAGAGCCGCGTGGCGCCACATCGACTTCATAGCCCAGCCCCGAAAAGTAGATGCGGAGCATATTGGCGATATCGTGATCATCTTCAACCACCAAAAGGCGTGCTTTTCCCATAATGCCTCCCGTTCAATGGCGTTGTTGACGCGCCAGCCTTGCGCGTCTGCGAACGTTTTCGATTTGCTCTTCTGTCACTTCGCGTTCAAATGAACGAAATCCGCTCAAGCGAAAGCCGTGTTTTTCAGCTAATTGGGTTATTTCATCCACTTTCAAGCGACTGATTTGCTTGCCCAAAGTATAATCTTCAAACCGACCTTCTAAAGTCAGAATCATGGTTTCGGCCATGCAAGCATACGCCTTGCCAGGCGGAAAGCCAAAATCAAAGTGAAAATCCACCTCGCCAGGGACATCTACCATACCACCGTCAATGACTAATATATCATCTCTCTTAGCCGCGACCATTGCAGAAACATCGCGAGGCCGAGCAACATCACAAACGACGCTTCCAGGGCGCAGATCTTCTGGTCGAATCACATCATGGATGGCGCTAGTAACCGTCAGGATCAAATCTGCCTCTCGCAAAATATCCATCGAGACACTCAAGCTTACCTCGTGTGCTTGCCCTAGAAGTCGTTCTCGCAACTCCAGGAGTGCTTGCTCGCGACGACCGATTAGGAGCAGCCTGCCAGCATCTGCGGCCAGTAACTCGGCACAGATCCGCCCAATTGCTCCGGTAGCTCCTACAACCGCTACCGTGGCAGTCGACATGGGTATTTCCATCAACCGGGCTGCTTCGCGCAGCGCCTGAACGGCAATCGAGACCGTATATGAATCACCGGTCGTCACCGGAATATCTAATGCCTGTGCAATTGTAATACCGGCATCGCCTACGACCGAGGTAAAAGCGCCAAGACCAAGAATTTGAGCGCCTAATTTTTCAGCCAAGCGTCCAGTCTGAATAATTTTGCGATATACCGTCTTTTCCGGCAGTTCCAACATACGTCGCGGTGTATAAGGACAAGCGACAAACCATCCGGCAATTTCCTTACCAGTCGTCTGAGACCGAATGCCGGTAATTTCCGAAATATAGACCGGAGGGAAAAACGTAGAGAAGAAATCGATTTGCCGTTCGGTCAAGATACGGCCCAACAAAGGGTATTTACGACTTACATCCCGTTTTGGGTCAATGGGATGGATAATAAAAGCAAAACGGTCCACAGAGCGTATTATAAATTAAGCGGCGTAAAAAGAAAAATTCTTTCTCAATAGGGTCAAGGGAGAGCAGCTAGATAGATCCTTTCCTTGCAGCTCCATCACCGACAAAGATAACAAACGCAGCCAGCAATCCTCCAAACTTGTTCCGAATCCCGCCAAGAATGGCCGCAAAATAAGGTATAATTATCGTTTGGCTAAAATTCAGAAGTGGAGTAACATTATGGAAAACATCTCAGCGGCGACAGAAAACACGCTGCAACCTAAAGCAAAACTGACAGGCAAAGTCATTAAAACCACGTTAGCAGGGGCGGTGCTTGATATTGGGCAGCGGATCCCTGGTGTTGTTCACATCTCGCAAATAAGCAAAGACCCCGTCAATCGAGTCGAAGATTTCTTAAAGGTTGGACAAACGGTGGACGTTTGGGTTCGTCGCCTTCTAGACGATCGCGTCGAACTAACCATGATTGAGCCTTTAGCGCTCGAATGGAAAGAAATTCAGGTGGGCATGACAGTCAAAGGGAAAGTCGCTCGGATCGAATCCTATGGTGTCTTTGTAGACATCGGCGCCGAGCGCCCAGGACTGGTACACATCAGCGAAATTTCGCATCATTACATTAAGCACCCCTCCGAAGTCCTCAAAGAAGGGGAAGAGGTGGAAGCTCAGGTCATCGGTGTAGACCGGCGCAAGCGCCAAATCCGTTTGAGCATCAAGGCTGTTACACCAAAGCCCGAAGAAATCTTGGCCAAAGTCCAAAACGAGCCGGTAGAACCCCCCAAAAATAAGCCAAAAGGCAAAGGTCGAAAGCAAGAAGAGCCGAAGCCAGAACCGATTGAAGAAAAGCAAGAGGCCGAGCCAACTGCTTTCGAACTTGCATTTCGAAAAGCTCAAGAGCGTTCAGACAAAAAACCGCCGATTAAAGTTCGCAAACATCGCATTTCTTCTGACCACGAAGAAATTTTGACACGAACTCTCAACAATCTAGCAAACAAATGAGAGCAAACGCCGTTCCAAAAGACCGGCAAACGTCCCACGCTTTATCACTCGGGCGTGGGACGTTTGCTTTAGAACGCTTGACCCTTTTCTTGCATCTCTTTCAAGAATTTCTCTCGATTGGCCGAACGTGCCGTTTTGCCGCTTGAAGTCTTCACCAGCCAATGCTTTCCTACCACGTGGACATATCGTAAGACAACGGCCGATCCTCGATTGACCGCCAAGCGTACTGCTTCGGCGATCTTCTCACGCTCCTCGGGAATGTCCGTATCAACCTCGACCACCATCACCACATCTTCGGTGCCCGTCACTTCATTAAAAATACCAAAAGCCGAAGCGCGCCCAGGATGGACGCCGGGCACTTCATAAGCCAACATTTCCAAGTCTTGGGGATAGATGTTTTTACCACCAACAATAATCAAGTCCTTCTTGCGACCGTTGATGAACAGCTCACCATCCACCATATACCCATAATCGCCGGTCAGATACCATCCATCTAAAAAGGCTTTGGCTGTTGCATCCGGGCGATGATAGTACTCGGTAAGCATACAATTGCTCTTGAGAGCAATCTCACCTACATGGCGATCCGGCAAAGTGCGTCCTTTTTCATCCACAATCCGCACCAACGTCCCTTCAATCGGTTTACCAGCCCCCAACATACGGACCGAAGGGCGGCCGCCAAACGCAGGACGAGCAATCTTCTCGACCTGTAAGCTCTCTCGATCAACATCTTCAAAGACGACCGGCGCATCAATCCCACCCTGAGTAACAGCGAACACATTCTCAGCCATGGCATAGCAAGTCGTGAGCGCCTCATAGCGCAAGCCATAGCGAGCGAACCGTTCGTAGAAGAGCTGATGACTCTCCCAACGCATCGGCTCGGAGCAATTCGAAACCGCTCGCCAAGAAGATAGGTCGACCCCCTCCAGGTCACGGTCACGCACCTTCTGGGCGCAAAAGTTATAGGCAAAATTGGGCAACCAAGAGAGAGTCCCTCGGTAGTTCGAAACCGCTTGGAACAGGCGATACGGAGCACGCACCCAGTCAAACGGCGACATCAAGACCAACGGATACCCCATCAAAATCGGCATCAACCAACAAGCAATTAAACCCATATCGTGATAAAGCGGCAGCCAAGAGACAAACACATCACCGGGACCCAGCCGGATTGCGCGACCGTAACTTTCTAACTGATTCAGCACCGCCCGATGTGAGAGGGCCACCCCTTTCTGCAAACCGGTCGTGCCGGAAGAATGTTGCAACAGGACAATCTCCTCCGGCTTCCGTAGGAGACCGGCGAAGCGCTCAAAGGTCGGTGGCTGTGGACCTTTGGCCTGATCACTGATGATCAGGGCTTTGACTGAGTCCTGACCTGGCTTAAGGGCAGCGCGCACCTCCGGTTCGAACTCACGATAGGTCACAATCGCTGTTGGTTGTGTTACCGCAATCAAGGCCTGTAAATCGGCGCGATACCGATCGGGCAAAAGCTTCTCGGTCAGGAAGGGCATAATCGAAGGAATTGCGCCATGCAAGATTGCACCAAAGTAGGCGTAGACCATGTCAATGCCATGTTGGAGAATCAGGATAACAACATCCCCAGGCGCAATCCCATGTGCTCGATACGTCTCTACATACCCAGAAGCACCGGCTATGATTTCGGCATACGTCACAGGACGGTCAGGTTGGCCCGGATGCATCAGATAAATCGCAACCTGGTCAGGATGCTCAAAATAATGCCGTTGCAAAACAGTCGAGAAATTCGTCATCTTATTTCCGCTGCTGGATAAAAGCTGCAAGCTGGTTCAAGGTGTCAAAAGTAGAAGCGCTCAATTCGGCATCGTCGATATGGACACCGAAATTGTCTTCCACAAAAAGCGCTAAATCCACAAGATGAAAGGAATCAATCAGCCCACTCGAAAGCAACGGCTCATCGGGGTCAATTTTACGATTCGGTTGTTTGAGGATGTCGGAGGTAATATAGCGACTTAACTTGGCAATAATCTCTTCACTCACAGGGATACTCCTTAGTGAAAAATTTTGTTAGGGCAAGCCATTCAGAGCGCGATAGACTGCATCAATCGCTTGTAGCGCTGTCAGGTTGCGCCAAGGCCAAGCAAGTTTCATAGTTTTCTCATCATCGAAGTAATTGGGCGCGCCTAATCCAGTCAAATGGAAGCCATCTTCGGTCAGACCACGCCCAGGAAGTGGTTGCACAGCCGCCCAAAAGTTCCATAGCGGAATCTGATACTCAGCAGCCACACGAGCGATCGCCGCGTTAATTGAATGGTCGCCTTCGAGGTTATCAGCCTTGGTTGCTAAAATGGGCACGACATCCTGCGAAAGGACATACTCCACCACCGAACGCAGACGTCTCTCGTAATCTGCTGCCGGCTTTCCACCCCACCAGGTCTCAAAACTAAGTATTACAATGCTAGGATTGTGGTTTTCAATCTCGCACACCATAGGAGAACGATTGGTACCACAATGCTCTGGGTCAATAAAATAGAGTGTTTGTACTGCCGCCACGTTCATGCCGCCTTTTACGGCATTACTCTTTCTTCCCCATGAGCCAGCAAAATGGTCAATCGTCGCTTGTAAATAGGCATACTTTTCACCCAAGCGATACTCACCGGTATCAAAGCTGCCCAAGAAATACGGCAGGATATTCTGACAATCACCAATTTTGGAGAAGCGACGCGGATCTCGGCCACGTGCCAAACCGCGCTGATAAACCTCCTGCATACGCTGCGAAACTCCCTGCGGCACTACAGGCCAAGATTGCCAAGCAACCGGGTCGAGCGTTGGTGTTGGCGTAGGGAGCACAGCTAAGACATCGGTAGGTATCGTGGTTGTGGTCGTAGTTTCAGGTTGAACTGCTGGAGTAGAGGTCGCTTCTTCTGCAGGCAAAAACGGGGTTGGAGTGACAACCAAGGAAACTTCAGAGGAGGAGAGAGTCGGCGTTGCAGCAGTTTGCTCATCTTCAACGGCCGAAGCAATCGCTTGAGCACAAGCAGATAGGAAAACCACAAGAAGAGACAAAAGGATTAAGTGTTTCATGGGCACCGGTAAGATTGAAGAAAATAATCTCGAACAGCATCCGCAAGCATTCGCTCACCCGCAGGCGTTAAGTGAATGGCGCTATTGGTAAATTCGGTTTCGGGCACCAAGTTCCACAAATCAAGATAGTTCCAGCCCTCTGTGGTAGCCATTTCTTGCATTTGAAACCGCCATTCATCATAAGCCCAGCGCGGGTAGAAGAAATTGTAACGCAAATTGCTATTCTTTCCAGTGCTGATGAGCATCGGTTCGTTGATCAGAACGACAGGCGTATCACCAGCTGCCGCTATTCCGGCTCGCAAGACATCAAAAGCCAATTTTGAGACATCGAGAGGTGGTCCATCCTGACCATGAAAGGTAACATCCTCATCAAAATCACGCTGTGCGGGCGGATAATTGCTCGGATAGGTTTGATCTATTCCGGTTGCCGACCAAAGGATACCGTAGAGTTGGAGACGAATCAGGTCCGCCAGCGGACGGCGTTGACCGATAAGCGTGCGCTCCCACCACTTTGGTCGCACAAATGCTGGGTCATCGATTGCAAACGGCAGTTGATAGCGGGCGATCAGCGTTTCCACTCGTTCGGCATTGTGCGCCACCAGCGGCGAAGCCAATTGATTCTCGAGGGGAAAAGCCTCCAACGTCAGCAACCAAACAATCAAATCCGGCTGATAACGCAAGGCATAGTCGAGCAGCATCAAGTCCTTGGTCAACGAAATCGTCGGATAGCCGAGATTGTAAAAGACGACAGGTCGGCCATCGCAGAGGCGTAAGTCGGCAGCGTTTAGCAAGCCGGTGAGGGTCTCTTCTGGGTGCAAGAGCGTACCCCAAACTGAAGAATCGCCAAATACCAGGACACGATATTCATCCTCTTTCGGCGCAGCATGAATGACATGCGAAGCGAACATCGCATCTAGGTTGAACAGACTCAAATTGTAAGCACGTTGTGAGTCTTCTCCAAAGGGCAGACGCACACGCCCATCCCACAAAACATTGTAGAGGGACAAACGACCAATCTCTGATGGAACGGCCATCACCAGAAAGTTCATCACCAGGAACAAGGTTAGCCCTTTGATCACCACATTCTGCAAGAAACGAGTGTCCATCTATCCCCCTCCCAGCAAAACCTGAAAAAAGCGCCAGGAGAGCGATGGGTGAGGCAAGACAAAGAAAACCCATCCAAGCGCTACATAGTGGAAAGTCAGCAGAACACCACCTGCCTGTAAAAGCCTCTGCGAATGTCCTGAAACATTCATCAGCCGCGGACGAACCCACTCTGACCAACGATTGTGCACAAACAACCCCAGCCCATGCCAGACTCCCCACAGGACGAAATTCCAAGTCACACCATGCCAAAGGCCAATTAGGACCATGGTTGCAAATTGGGTCAAGAAAATAATCAGTGGAATCGGCAGGGGGCGTTGCAGCGAAC
>JANWWB010000348.1 GCA_025056515.1 Anaerolineales bacterium | reverse complement strand
GGGTGCTTTTGGTCGATTCTTCCTTTGCAGATATGCTCTCTCAACCGGCGCGGACGCGTTTTGCCCCTTCGCCGACCGGTCGTTTTCACGTGGGAGGCGCGCGTACAGCGCTTTACTCCTTTTTGTTAGCGCGTCGTACCGGGGGTCAGTTCCTCTTGCGGATCGAAGACACTGACCAAAAGCGCTATGTGCCAGGTGCAGAACGAGAAATTATTGATGGACTACGCTGGTTGCACATTGACTACGATGAAGGCCCAGACATCGGCGGCCCTCATGGCCCTTACCGGCAAAGCGAGCGACGCGAGATATATTATGAATATGCCTGGAAGCTGATCGAAGCGGGACATGCCTTTCCGTGTTTTTGCTCACCCGAACGCTTGGAAAAAGTGCGTCAACAGCAGTTAGCAGCCAAGCAAAACCCTCGCTACGATGGTCTTTGCCGTTCCTTAGACCTAGGCGAAGCACGTCGCCGTATTGCCTCTGGCGAAAAATATGTTATCCGCTTCAAGATGCCGAAGGAAGGTAGTATTGAAACAACCGATTTGCTGCGCGGGACCATCGTGACCGAGAATTCCTCGTTGGATGACTCGGTGCTACTCAAATCGGATGGTTGGCCCACCTATCACCTGGCCGCAATGGTGGATGACCATCTCATGGGAATCACCCATGTCATTCGTGGCTCGGAATGGCTCTCGTCTCATCCACTTCATGCTCATATCCTGCGCGCTTTTGGTTGGAAAGAGCCGGTGTTTGTGCATCTTTCGGTCTTTCTCAATCCGTCCGGGAAAGGTAAACTTTCCAAGCGCACTGCTACAGAAGCTATCAAAGATGGACACTCGGTGTATGTGACCGACCTGAGAGACCTAGGGTACATCCCGGAAGGCGTCTTGAATTGGATTGTCTTGATGGGGTGGGGAGTGCCGGAAGATGATGTGATGACTTTGGAGGAGATGATTGAACGTTTCGATGTCCGCAGGCTCACGCCTTCTCCAGCCGCAGTGAATTTTACGAAGCTAGACCATTTCAACGGCGTACATATTCGCCGTTTATCCGATGATGACCTGGCGGCGCGCTTGAAACCTTATTTCGAACGTGAAGGCTTGCAAGTAGACGACCGGATGCTGCACAAAATGATTCCTCTGCTACGCCCTAGACTGGTCACCTTGGATGATTGTCTTCCCTTTGGCGCTTGGTTTTTCAAAGAACAGGTGACTCCAAAACCCGAGGAGCTGGTGGTGAAGGACTTGACCGCAGCGCAGTCTGTCCAAGTAGCTCACAAGGCCTATGAGATCCTATCTGCCTTACCGAGTTGGGATGCGCATACAGCTGAGGCAGCCATGCGAGCTTATCTGACCGAAAGCGGTCTAACCCCTTCCCAAGTGTTCGGTCTTTTGCGTGTGGCTGTCACCGGGCAGACGGTCAGTCCTCCACTGTTTGAAAGTCTTGAAATCGTTGGTCGGGAAAAGACATTAGCAAGGCTGCAAAACGCAATTCTTCTCCTGGAAAGATTTTCAGAGTCGGGTGGGGATTGACCCACCCGCTTCGTTTACGGATATAATAGAGACAAGCACATCATTATGAAACTTCGCAATTTGTGGCCTCTTGTATTTTTGCCTTTCTTGGGCTTGTCTTGCGGTGTTTTTCCTCTGCTTTTCGAGCCGACTGCCACACCGACCGTAGAACCTTCGGTCCCCCCTGCCGAGTTCCTGTTTACGCCAACGGCTCAAGAAGGAGAGAAGCAAGTCCTAACCTTGTGCGCGGCCGGTGAACCAACAGATCTGTTCATTTATGGGGAAGATTCGTTGGTCAAACAGGTTCTCTTTGCCGCGATTTACGATGGGCCGATTGACTATGTCAATTTTCAATATCAACCGGTCATTCTTGAGAAATTGCCCTCCCTGGCTGATGGGGATGCGGTCCTTGAAACTGTGAATGTGCACTCAGGCGACGTAGTCGTAGATGCAAGCCAAAAGTTGGCGTATTTGCTTCCAGGGGTTCGCGTGCGGCCGGCCGGTTGTCGTTCCGATGATTGTGTCATCACCTATGAGGGCGGTGTATTGCAAATGGAGCGCTTGCGGGTGATTTTCCGCCTTCGTCCTGGAGTTTTTTGGGAAGATGGCGAACCGCTCCTCGCTCACGATTCGGTGTTCAGCTATCGAATCGCTTCGGACCCCGAGACCTTATATGGGAATCATGGTTTAGTTTCCTCAAGCCCAGCCAGTCTTCTTTTTACAGCGAGCTACATCGCGTTGGACGATTTGACGGTTGAATGGACTGGATTGCCGGGTTTCCTCGATCAGAATTATTCGCTGAATTTCTTCCATCCGCTGCCGGAGCACGTCCTTTCGCAATATTCTTTGGAAGAATTGCTCTGGTCCAATGAGGCGCTCTACCGTCCGACTGCTTGGGGACCATATCGGGTAGAGGATTGGCAAGCGAGTAAACAAATTGTCCTCCAACCGAACCCCTTCTATTTTCGCCGAGAAGAGGCTCGTCCTTTCTTTGATGAGGTGATTCTCCGCTTTGTAGGGTCTGGGCCTGGGACTGCCTTGTCAGAGTTTCAAAATGGCTCGTGCGATTTGGTCCTACCGGATGCCCTTCCTCTCACCCTAACGCCTGACTTGCTGGAATGGAGCTATGCAGGCGCAGCTAGGCTCATCCCAGAAGTTCTCCCCATGTTTGAATATTTGGTTTTGAATGTACAGCCGACAGACCCAGCTTTGCCTTCCCTTTTTGCCGATAGCCGCACACGGCGGGCGGTAGCTGCTTGTCTTGACCGTGCTGTTTTGACCGATATGGTCTATGCTGGGTTTGTCCCGCCTTTGCAAGGTTTTCTCTTCCCGTCGAATCCACAGTTAAGTAACGCTGATTTTCCTTCTTTGACGTCTGATCCCAAAGTCGGTCGTATGCTTCTTGAACAAGCAGGGTGGTTTGATTTGGATGGCGATGGGATTCGGGAGGCTGCTGGCGTATTGGGGGTTCCCGATGGGACGAGATTACAATTCACCCTCTACACCACCGATGCGCCTTTACGCGACCAAATCGGACAGTGGCTGGTCTTTCAGTTGCGCGAATGTGGGTTTGACGTCTCGGTTGAGCGGGCGTCTGTCCAAGAATTGTTAGGGCAGAGGGCAGAGGCGATGATAGCTGGCCGGAGATTTCAGGCGGCAGAATTAGCTGCCTCAACCAGTATCACGTCCCTATGCGAACGTGGTCGTTCAGACCAAATTCCTTCGGAAGTGAATGGCTGGAGCGGTCTGAATGTGAGCGGGTATGTCAATCCATCCTTGGATCTTGCTTGTGCGCGTCTTGCCTCTTCGTTTCCCGGAACATCGGAATACTTAAGCGCTTATCGTGAAATGCTGCGCATCTTTTCTGAGGAGTTGCCACTCGTACCGCTCTTTTTGCACCATCGTTTTTGGTTGGCCCAACCTGATTTGTCTTTTCCTAATTTTCCGGGCTGGATTCAACAGTTTGAGATGCTCCAGCGACAGCGCTAAACGAATTGATTTTAGGAGTAACGATGACCTTTGATCCGGTCTTGGTGAGCACGTTGGCCCTTTTTCTCGTCTCTCTTGGCAGCGCATTTCTGGTTGCTTTGTGGGTGGCTATCGTGATTTGGACCTATCGCGATATTCGCGCCCGAGTGCGTGAACGCACGGTACATATCTTGGCGGCTTTTTTGGTGGCTTTGCTTGGTTTGCCGGGCGTGCTTGTGTATTTGATCTTGCGGCCTTCACGTACCTTGGAAGAAGAGTATCAGCAAACCTTGGAAGAGGAGGTTCTGCTTCAATCCTTGGGAGATCCTCTCCTCTGTCCGGGATGCGAACGCCATGTACGCGAAGACTGGCTGATTTGTCCAAGCTGTCAGACGCGCCTACGCAAGCCTTGTCATCAATGCGGCCGGTTGATGGAGCTGGCGTGGACCATTTGTCCTTATTGCACAACGCCTGTTCCAGGAGTGCGTAAAGAGGTTGATACTGTAGAAGAAGCGGTGGCCGACCTTGAATCTGCAGCGTCTAAAGAAGGTGCTCGTCCTCCAATCCGTGAGGAAGAAGCTACTACCAACTAGGGATTTGGACGCCCAAAAACCGTTATCTTGCTTGGCTCGCATTCGGTAGCCTTGGGGGACTTGAGCAAACTGAGCCATCCTTGGATGCTTTTAGGGGGTTATGGTCGTATTGTCGAGCTAGGGTGGAGGCTACCTAACAATTTTGATATTTGTTGTCGTTTTTAATTCGTGTAGAATAAGTATGGTGCAGTTGAAGTGAGGCTATATGTCAGAAAGCGAGCCGTCTTATTTGTATGATGTCTTTATTTCATATAGTCATCGGGATGCGGATTGGGTGACAAAAACCCTTGTCCCTCGGCTAGAACAAGGGGGGCTTCGCGTTTGCACCGATCGGGACTTCGTTCCAGGAAAACCGGCGGTTCTCAACATCGAAGAAAGCATTCGGAACAGCCGTAAGATCATTCTGGTGCTCTCCCCAAATTGGGTCGAAAGTCAATGGACTCACTTCGAAGCCCAGTTAGCTCAACAAGATGACCCTGCCGGTATTAGAGCGCGCACCATTCCCGTGCTATGGAAGCCTTGCAATATTCCGGAAAACCTCAGACCGTTAACCTGGATTGATTTTACTCGTAAATCTAACCTCGACCATGCTTGGCGTACTCTCTTGAAGGCGGTTGGGCTTCCTGATGACAAGATTCGCTCCCCGCGCTCAAAGCCTGTTGTGCGTCATCCTGTCACGCGGCCCAAGAGGAAGCGCTCTGCGCACTGGCGTAGAGCAAAAAAGAGGAAAAATCTGTTTCTTTTTTCTGTTC
>JANWWB010000345.1 GCA_025056515.1 Anaerolineales bacterium | reverse complement strand
TCGGTGACATGTGCGCGCGCTACCCTACCTTACACTTCGACTTTCATCCGCACAACGATTACGGCCTAGGCACGGCCAATTGCCTATATGCCATCCAAGCTGGGGCCAGAGGCGTCCATTGCACCGTCAATTGTCTGGGAGAGCGGGCTGGTAACGCCTCGCTGGCGGAAGTAGCCGTGGTGCTCAAAGACAAGCTCGGGATCCAGCTGGCAATCGATGAGGCCCAGCTAGTACACATCAGCGACCTGGTTGAGCGTTTCTCGGGTAAGCGCGTCCCGGCCAATGCCCCCATCGTGGGCGCCGATGTTTTCACCCAGACTGCCGGCATCCATGCTGACGGCGACCACAAAGGTGGCCTCTACCATAGCCCCTTAAATCCTGAACGCTTTGGCCGCACGCGCAGTTACGCCCTAGGCAAAATGAGCGGCAAAGCGTCACTGCGCAAAAACTTAGAGCGCCTGGGGATTGAATTGACTGAGGAGCAACAGCGCAAGGTGCTAGCACGGATTGTGGAGCTAGGCGATGAAAAACAGATCGTCACTACCGACGATTTGCCGTTCATCATCGCCGACGTCTTAGAGAGCGAGAGCTACCAGCACATCGAACTCTTAGGCTGCGCCATTACCTCAGGTCTAGACCTGCCTTCCACCGCGAGCATCCGGGTACAAATCGACGGCGAGCTCCACACTGCCACTGGCGCTGGCAACGGCGGCTTCGACGCGTTCATCGATGCCATCAGGCAAGTTCTGAGCCGCTACCGCATCAAGCTGCCGGAACTTGTAGACTACGAGGTCCGCATTCCCAAAGGCGGACACACTTCAGCTCTGACCGAATGCATTATCACCTGGGAAGCAGACGGCCGTCCTCGCACCACTCGCGGCGTGCACGTTAACCAGGTGTTCGCTTCAGTGCTAGCGACGTTGAAGCTGATCAATCTCTTGCTGGAAGAGCGGCAGCAGTAAAAAATTAACGGCACGGCGCCGCCTTGCTCTTAATTTTTCGCTTCAGGGACAGATGGGGCAATGCTGACGCAGCCGCTTCCATGGTTTTTAGCCACATACATTTGGCGATCGGCGGCTTGGATTAAGCCCTCGGGATGGTGGGCGTGATCAGGGTAATAAGCGATGCCGATGCTGGCCGAAATCGGAAGTTCTATTATCGGTTCGCGAATCGGCCTTTCAACGCTGGCGATGATTGAGCGCGCAACGCGCATGACAACCTCGTCATCGCGCTGGCGCAAGGATAGCACGACAATGAACTCGTCGCCCCCGATGCGGGCAAACAGGTCACCTTCGCGTACGCTGTCCTCTATGCGCCGACCAATTGCTTTTAGCACTTCGTCACCGGCGGCGTGGCCAAGCCGGTCATTGATGGCTTTAAACCCATCGAGGTCGATGAACAACAGGGCCAATACGACAGACTCCGTGCCTGCCGCCATGCGCTTGGTCAGCTGCTGCATCAGATAGCTGCGATTAGGCAGCCCGGTCAGCGGGTCGTGCTCTGACCAATAATCCGCCCGTTCTTTTTCAAGCACCACACGCTCAAGATGGCTCATCAGCTCATAGCGCAGTAGAAAGCTATCGTGCAAGTAGCGCTCACGGGCCAGACTGCCGAAATAACCGATGATATTGGCGCTGACGAGGAAGTAGCTATTGGTAAGCAAAATCGGCCATTGTCCAGTCTGCCCCATGTCCTGCGTTGCCAGCGCAATAACTAGATAGAGGAGAATCAGCCAGGTACCGGTCAGGGCGTTTTGCCAAGCTGGCAAGAATGACCAGGTATGCAACCCCATAACCGCCAGAATCAGTCCCGTATAGTAGGCGTATTTGGCAATCTCTCCGTTCCCGGCCAAATAGACCATGATTTCAACACCTAGACCGAGCACCAGAAAGAATAAAGAGATCAGCGCGGCATAGCGACGCAGGAAAAAATGGTAATGAGTGATGGAGTAGAAGACGAGGATCAATCCCACTACGATGAGGCGCACGCTCCAGACTTTATAGAGCGCACTGGGAATAGCCCAGATGTCGAGGAAGCCGAAAAGCAAATAAAGAGTCGCAGCCAGCACTGCAACCTCACGCGCACCGCGAACGCGCTTGTCAGCGAGGTAGAGATCAAATTCTTGACGCAGTTCAGCGGGAATCGGGCGTGGCTTGGCTATGGCAGTCGAGACTCCAAGAAATGAGGCTAGTATATTTATGGTACTTAGAGACTCCTCCTCTTACCCAGGCAGGGGAGACAACTCAGAATTCATCCCTGCTCTCTGGGGACACTCAACGCTTTTTAGTCCAGCAGCAACCGGACCATGGCCCAGAAAAAACGAAGGACGATGATTACAAACACCGCTGCAAACAGCCACAGCAGCAAGCGGATTCGGTTTTCCGGATCGATCATCCACAATGTAAAGCCCAGGACAAGAAGGGCCTGCCACCAGGAAACTTTCTGAAACATGGCGCTTGGCTCCGATCTAGTTTTACGATTAATCATAGCCGCTAAAAACCTAACGGACGAGGCAGTGCGCAAAGCCAAAAAGAAGCCATTCAATCGATTCAAACCACCGCCGAAAAGGCTTTTTTCGGCAATCCAGACGTTCTTCGCCTATTGAGGTCGATCCCCGCGTATGCGGGGA
>JANWWB010000285.1 GCA_025056515.1 Anaerolineales bacterium | reverse complement strand
GGTGGGGTCGAGGCGGCGAGCATGGGCAAATAGGTCGCGGAAAAACTCGGTTGCATATTCAGGCACAGGGCTGGAATCCTGACCGGTTAGACGAGCAATCTGATTGGGTAGGAGCGGCTCGTTGGCGAGCGACCACATTACCACGGCGGCGTGATTCTTATCGCGGCCGATCAGTTCCTCCAGCATGCGCAAGCAGACGGCCTTACGGCGGGCAACGACCGTCTCATCTTCAAACAACAGGCTGACAGCAGGAATCTCATCAATGATGAGAAATCCCAGGCGGTCGGCCATCTGCATCTCTTCCTCTGAGTATGGGTAATGCGAGGTGCGGTATGAGTTCGCTCCCACCCAACGCAAGAGATCGTAATCCTTGACCAGCAAGGGCAGGTTCAGACCGCGCCCGCTGGCGGGAAAGTCCTCGTGGCGGCCAAAGCCCTTGAGAAAGACCGGTTCGCCGTTCAGCAGGAACTCCTTGCCGCGCACCTCGACCGTCCGTAGTCCGACCGGCAAAGTGTAGGTGTCCTCGCCAACCTGAACGGTCAAGTTGTACAGGAAAGGGTCCGCAGGAGACCATAGGCGGGCGGACGAGAGGCCTAATTCGACTGTCGCACTCTCATCGTGGAACTTCAGCTCGGCTTTGCTCTGGATTCCGTCGCCTGCTAATACAATCTGACCCCGCCGCGCTTTGCCGTTGATCCGGACGGTTATCTCGACCCGTATGCCCGTTCCTTCCCGCCGCGTGATGACCGTAATGTCTTCGATGAAATCACGCGGGACGGTGTACAGGACGACCGGACGGTGAAGCCCGGCATAGGGAAAGAAGTCGAAAGTCGTATCGGGGTAGCCCTGGGAAGTCTCGGTATCTAAGGTGTTCAGCCCGCCGGACGGGACGCGGTCGGGACGTAGATGGTTTTCGACCAGGATGGCAATCACATTTTCCTCGCCGAAACGCGCTAGGGAGGTGATTTCGAAAGCGAAGGGTAAATGTCCGCCCTCGTGTTCACCGACCTTTTGCCCATTGACCCAAAGGATTGCCCGATAGTTGGCCGAACCGATACGCAGGAAGAGGCGCTCCCTCTTCCAGGCGGCGGGGAGGACGACTCGCCGCAAATACCAGGCGGCGCCGAAGTAGTTGAACAGGTCGGCGTATTGCTCGTTCCACGATCCGGGGACGGCGATAGGACGTGCTTGCGGCAAGGCGTGCATGAAGCCGAACCTTTCACCGAGTTCGTCCGGATCGGGTTGAAAATCCCATAGGCCGGAGAGGTCAAGCAGAGAGCGAGAGGGGGTCAAGTAGGGGTAGAGCATACCAATCTCCTTACTTAACTTATACGCTGTCATATTATGTTCCTGTGTGACGATGTCGCCTGCCTACAGCTCCGATGGCCGAAACGCCGTAGAGGATCAGACCTAAACTGGCGAGCGTCAACCAGGTCAAGTGATAATCGGGCAACAAAATCAGTTGCCAGAAAACCGGCAAGGCAATGAAGGCGGCGTTATAAGCTGGGACGAGCAGACTGGCGCGCACTTTCTTGGCAAAGCCGATTTGCGTCACCAAAAAGGCCAGGAATCCGATGACAAACGAAGAAGCAAAGATAACGCCTCCCAACACGTTGGAGGGCAGGATGCCGGATTGTCCGCCGTAGTTTTGTCCAACGCCTTTAAGGAAGGGATCGAGGCTGCCCAGACCTCCCGAGAGCAAGCCAAAGGCTACAGCAATCAGGCGCAGGTCGCGCGAGCGGTTGGCAATCACGATGAAGACAATGCTGAAGGTCAGCCAAGCGCTCAAGGCCAGGAAGAAAGACGTCAAGTTCATGTTAAAGCGATCGAGCGTTGTCGCGCGGGTAATGTTTTCGTACCCAATCGCCAACGTCCCAAGGATAATGGCGGCCGCCCCGGCGATTTCACGGCGGTTGATTTGTTCTTTCAGCACAGTCGAGGCATAGACCATCAGAAAGACCAAACCGATGCCGAATACACTGCTGAAGAGAGCCGGTGGTCCATAGGGCTGGGCGAGAGTGGACCAGATAAAAAGCGTGTTGTTTAGAATCAAACCCATGGTGTAGATGACCGGCTTCTTCAGCCCGCCCTCCACCGGAAGCCCATTCCTTTGCAGCTTAGCCTTGATTTGGTCGAAGACCTCGATGCCTTGGCGCTCCAGTGCCTTGGCCAGATGGGTCTGGATGGTGGAAATGATACCTAACAGTAGGACGAGGGGAATATTGGTCATGGGCTTCTCCTGGAGGACATATCGCTCAGAATGACTTGAAGCGCTTTCGGGTTAGCCCGGTGTAGAACTTCGTTTTCCGACCAATAAATTTTGAAGCTTCCACCGAGCGTTTCGACTACCGCTTGGATGGAAGGGGCAAAATCGAGATAGCGACGGTCATTGTAACAGCAGATGTCGTATTCATTTAACACTTGGATTTGGGAGCGTCCTGCCGCGCCAAGGATGGACAGGTCTTCGAAACTGGCAAGGCGGAACAATTCGGGCAAGTTTTCCTCCCAATCACCCCAGTTGCGGCGTGAGTTTGCAAAGCGCAGGCTGAGCGGTAAACCGCCGGCCACCGTGTAACTACTGGCCAGGCGCGTGTCGAGCGCTGCGGTTAGAAGGGTTGTCCAGCCACCGCCGGAGAATCCTATCATGAAAATCTTCTCAAAACCTTGCTCCTCGGCTTGGTTGATGGCGGCAATAGCCGGTTCAACAAAGTATCGCAGCGGATGACCATCGGTGATTTCATCCAGGTAGGCCATTTGACGGTGTTCCCGAATGGTCAGAGGCCCGAAAGACGGCAGGACAACCTGTACACCCTCCGATTGCTGTCCGATAAGGGGCAGATCTAACCGCCAGACGGTGTATCCGGCCTTGAGCAAGGCGCGAATAGCGGCGCGATCGCGGGCGGTGAATCCCTCGTGGCCAGTGTGGTAAATCACCAGCGAACCGTTGGGTGAGGTGGGCTTGGAAACGGTGAGGAACGAGGTGAATCCGTTTGGAAGATGGATGAGCATTCCGCCCTGAGTAGGCCTGGGGCGCGTCTCCGGCAGGTTAGGCGTGCCGAAGATAAACTCAATGAGCGTCCGGCGAGTCGATTCCACTCCCTGGCTGTCACGAACGCGGATGAAAGGCTGGGGGGCGGTCCCGGAAACCTCGGCGGTGGCAAAGACCCCGGTCAGGTGCAGAGCGAGGACCAAGCCAAGGACGGCCATGGTCAGCGCTCCAAGTAAAAAAGAGAGGAAAAGAGAAGTAATTCGTGCCATGATTCTTGGGAAATCCAACTTTGGGTGAAACATTCTCGAAACTGACGGGACGGCTTATCTTTAGGCGATGCTGGCGCCGATTTCCTTGAGCGCCTTGACGGCCTCTTCGGGCAACAAGGAGGGCTGGACGCCGAGCAGACGACAGGTGATCAATTTATGGGCAGTGACCTCAATGCTTTCGGTCATGTCCGCCGCCCTGCGCAGGCTAGAGCCGGCCACTACCAGGCCGTGATTCTGCATCAGCACGGCAATCCCATGCCGACACATGGCCTCGGCTACTGCTTCGGCGAGTTCGTCTGTGCCCGGCATGATGAAGGGCACAACCGGAATCTCGCCAAAGAAGGCCGCTTCGGTTGAAATGGGTTGGAATTTTAGTCCGGCCAGCGCCATCAGGGTAGCGTATGGCGCGTGAGTGTGGATGACGGCCTGCACCTCAGGCATTCTCTTGTAAATGGCGCAGTGAACACGTCGTTCGCTGGAGGCGCTGTACTCGCTCTCACGTACCATGCGCCCGTCCAGGTCAATGCGTACCATCATCTCGGCGTGCAAATCGCCTTTGAAGATGGCACTCGGCGTAATCCAGATTTCGTTTGGGTTGTCTTCGCAGCGGGCGCTGATGTTGCCGCCGGTGGAGG
>JANWWB010000280.1 GCA_025056515.1 Anaerolineales bacterium | reverse complement strand
GCGAGCACCTTATTCAGCGCACCCCTCACTTTGAAGGAACCGGTGACCTGTTGATTTTCCCACTTCAAATACAAGTCAAGTTCGGTGTCATACGTGGTCATCGTATGACGAATATAGGGAGCGATGCGACGTGTCGCTTGCTCGATCCATTCAGCCGGAATCATGAGCTCCTCCCCAAAACACGGCACAAACGGAGCGGATCATCGGTAAAGAGTCCATCCACGCCCCGCTCGATGAGCAAACGCATTTCGGTCTCTTCGTTAACCGTCCAGACCTGGACGCGTTTGCCCACACGATGGAGACGGGCAATCAACGCCGAAGACGCATCTTTTAAGTGGGGATGAAGCGCTTCAACTTGAGCACGCCAGCCAAAGGTCCGTGCCGGCCAGCCCATCCAGCCGGGCAAGGCCAGCTGCGCGCAAGGGACTTCAGGCAACAGGCGTTTCGCACGGCGTAGATTACGCGCTAGAAATGAAGAAAAGAGCACGCGTTCTTGCATGCCATGCCTCTTGACCAGTTCAACCACACGCGCGACCAGGTCATCGTTCGGAGTAGCATAGTTGGTCAATTCAATGTTCATGTAGAGACGTTTGCCAACTGTCTCAAAAATTTGCGATAAGGTGGGAATGCGCTCACCTCGATAGCGTTCATCAAACCAAGAGCCGGCATCCAATTCTTGCAATGCAGCCAGGGTGAAGCGATGTACCTCGCCGTGGCCGTCGGTCGTCCGGTCGAGGGTACGGTCATGGAGAGCGATCACTTCGCCATCAGCGGTCAGTTTGACATCAAATTCAATTGCATCGGCACCGTTTTCAGCTGCCAGGCGGAAGGCCGCTAGGGTGTTCTCGGGCGCATGCATCGAATCGCCGCGATGGGCAATCACAACAGGAGTGGGCAGGTCAAACCAAGTCATAGCTCAACAAAATACGATTGGGCAGCGCGGTCAATCATCTCTTTGCTCATGACCGGCTCCACCGAGAGATAACGGGCAATATCCAAAATCTGGTCACATAAGTCGCGCGGGTGAGAGGCGCGTAGTTTACGGTTGCGCTTGATGTACCATTCTTGGAGTAAATACGCCAAGCCTTGGTCGCTATATTGAACGCCTTTCTGTTGGGCGACTCGCTTAAAGATTTCGCGATACTCCTCATACGATGGATCGCCGATTTCGATTTTATGACGCAGACGACGCAGGAAGGCTTCATCTACCAAGTCACGCGGCGGCAAATTGGTTGAGAAGACCACCAAAACATCAAACGGAACCTCAACTTTACGCCCAGTGTGAAGAGTAAGATAGTCAACACGGTTTTCCAGAGGGACAATCCAGCGGTTGAGTAAATCGCGCGGACGCACGAGCTGACGACCAAAGTCGTCAATCAAGAGGATGCCTCCGTTGGCTTTAACTTGGAAAGGCGCTTCATAATACTTGTGGACATCGTCAAAAACCAGGTCAAGCCCTTCTAGAGTCAGCTCACCGCCGGTCATGATAAACGGACGGCGGATTTTAACCCAGCGCGGGTCACGGCGAGCGCCAGCACGCAAGTTGCCGGTGCCGGTGCTTTGTGTGTCCTGGTCTGGGGCGCGTTGATGATTCACCGAGTCGTATAACTTGACGATTTGTCCATCAATATAAAGCGCATACGGGATGTACATCGTCTGACTTAGCCCAAGCGCTCCAAACGCTTTGGCAATGCTGGTTTTACCATTGCCTGGCGGCCCGTAGAGAAAAATTGAGGTGCCAGAATTGAGTGCCGGGCCTAGTCGTTGGATAGTTTTCTCAGACAGCACCAGATGAGACATAATTTGGCGCATTGTGCGACTGGTGATCGTCATGCGGTTGCGGCTCTGGCGGCGAATCGCCTCGTTATAGACTTCGATTGGCACCGGCGCCGGCCCTGCATATTGACTACGTTCCAACGCCTCACGAGCGCGCATAATCCCCGCCCCCGTAATCGCATATTGATACGATCCTTCACCCAATCCCATCTGCGAAGATTTGACTTCGATGAGTTTCTCCCGTTTAAGGCTTTCGAGAATCTGGTCCACAATCCCAGCAAATGGCAGTGCCAATTCTTCGGCCATCTTGAAACCGGAGAGATATCCTTGATAGTAGAGGATCTTGAGGGCGAGGTCTTGTAACCAGAGAAGCGAGAGACCGGTATCCTCCAACTTCGTCAGCGGCGGCGGCAGAAATGACCCAGTCTGTGGAACATTGCGCGAGGCAGATGGAAGCGCCATAATGCCAACCTCCCAGAACTTAGAAGGATTTCTCTCCTGAAAGGAATCTTCTCCCCTCGAGAGAAGTGATTGGTTGAAGAGTGTATCCACACAGATACAGCGTACCGGCTGTTCACAATCAATCTCGCTAGACCCTATCTCGAAATCTTGACACTGCGGATTCAATTATACTATTGACGTCTGTTCTCAGCATTATGATATATAATCCCCCCTATGAAACTCTCTGTGATTATCCCTGTTTATAACGAAAAAAACACCATTCTAGAAATCCTGCGTCGCGTCCAAGCCACAGGTCTTCCGGATGAAATTCTGATTGTAGACGACTGTTCGACCGATGGAACGCGTGAGCTGCTCAAACACGTCGATGGGCAGCAAGGAGTGCGCGTGCTCCTGCATGAGAAAAATCAAGGGAAAGGCGCTGCAGTTCGGACCGGCTTGAAAGCCGCCCAAGGGGATGTGCTTCTCATCCAGGATGCCGATCTAGAATACGACCCTCGTGATTACCCAGCATTGCTGGCCCCGATCCAAGAGGGCAAAGCCGATATCGTCTATGGGTCGCGCTTCCTCGGCGCGCCGCGCCGTGTGACCATGTTCTGGCATATGGTAGCAAACAAGTTGCTCACCTTGGCCACCAACATCCTCTACGATACCATCCTAAGCGACATGGAGACCGGCTATAAAGTCTTCCGGCGCGAGGTCTTGGAAGGCCTAACGCTGCGCGCCTGCCGTTTCGATTTTGAGCCTGAGTTCACCGCTAAAGTTCTCAAACGCAAGCACCGCATCTTTGAGGTGCCGATTTCGTTCAATCCACGCGACTACACCGAAGGCAAAAAAATCAAGCTCAAAGACGCTTTTGAAGCCATCTGGGCCCTCTTGAAGTATCGATTCGTTGATTAGGACTTGGCCAGAATCATGAGAGACCGAGTTTGCTAAAGCCTCAGTCTCTTCTCACTCGAACAGCTTGTCCATCCCATGGCACTCAATCCGGCAAGCCAGAAGGTTTGACATCTTTGAGATTGAGTTGCAATGAAGACCGTCCGTTATATTCATTTAGCTCAAACGTATAGAGAATATCCACCTGTCCGGCCAAGCGGTCAGCAAGGTGTCCAAGACGAAAACCGATTGCATCGAAAGTCAAGCGGCCATCGCTGACGACCAGTTTTAAGTGCTTGTTTTCCGAACCAACCACGCGCACAGCCTTGACCTGAACGCCGCGTGTAACAAAAACAGCTTCCGGATTGCCATAACCCGTCGGTTGTAAATACCTCAAATACTTGAGAAGATCGGGATGTAAATCAGCGAGCTGCACTTCCATATCTGCAGTTAGAGTCGGGCGCAAATCCAAACCGGCAAGTTGTTCACGGGCGATCGTCTTGAGGCGCACACTCAACGCGTCGAGGTTATCGTTCCGAACGGTGAAACCGGCGGCTGCGGCATGGCCTCCATGCTGCATAAGCAGGTCGGCGCAACGGTCAAGAGCGGCAGTGATATTAAATTCAGGAATAGAGCGACAAGAACAACGTGTCGTCTTTTCTCCGCGCTGACCGATAACTGCCGGCCGGTAGTACATCTCAACCAGACGAGCCGCGGCCAAGCCAACGACCCCGGCATTAAATTCAGGATGTACCGCAAACAAGAGTGGAGCATCCGGCTCTTCGGCCAACGCCAATTGTTCCGCTTCCTGCTGGATTTTACGAGTCAAGGCCTGACGCTCGCGATTTTGGATTTCCAGTTTCTGTGCCAGCTGTCCGGCCTGAAAAACATCTTGTGTCAATAGCAAATGGAGCGCATCCAGCGCCGATTCGAGCCGGCCAGCGGCATTCAGGCGCGGCCCAAGCATGAAGGCGATATGGGTAGCCGTGACATTCTTGAGCGAAATTCCGGCCAGATTGGCCAAGGAGAACAGTCCTTGCCAGCGCGTTTGCGCCAGCTGCTGCAAACCTCGACGCACCAAAGAGCGGTTTTCGCCCACCAGGGGCGCCAGGTCAGCCACTGTTCCGAGAGCAACCAGATCGAGATATTCATCCGGTTCAAACCGCCCCGCAAAGCGCTCGCTCAGCGCCTGAACAAGTTTATAGGCGATTCCCACACCGGCTAAATCTTTTTCTGGATACCTATCGCCAGGCTGTTTTGGATTGATGACAGCAAATGCCTCAGGAATCAAGCTAGACGGTTCATGGTGGTCGGTGATAATCAAGTCAAGGCCGAGGGCACGTGCCCTACGGGCTTCTAGGTATGAGCGGATTCCACAGTCCACACTTACAACCAGTTGCGCGCCCTCGGAGGCAAGTGTCTCCAAAGCTTCGGCATTCAGCCCATACCCTTCCTCAAAACGATTAGGAATATACGGGCGGACTCGTCCTCCCAGGCGACGGAGCACATCGGTCAAGATAGCTGTCGCCGTGACGCCATCTACATCATAATCACCATAAACAACAATACCCTCTCTTGCTTCAAGGGCCTGCTCCAGCCGCTTAACCGCTGCCTCCATCCCGGTGAGCAACCAGGGCGAGGTGTCAAAGAGCACTTCGGCACGCAAATAAGCACGCGCCTCGGCATCAGTCGCAAAACCGCGGTTATACAGAATTTGTCTCAAAATAGGTGGAAAGGCTGAAAGATTTTGGCGCGCAAGCGGCGTAAGGGGAGGCAAAATAACCCAACGCGTGCGGTGATTGTCCGGTATCTCCATACGAGCAATCCTAGCAAGAATGAAAGCGAGCGAGAGTATAAACGGTTTCGCCCAAGAGGGGAAGAGACACTCTTGCACAGTAGGGCTACGGCTG
>JANWWB010000224.1 GCA_025056515.1 Anaerolineales bacterium | reverse complement strand
GACACCGTCAAACAAGCCGAACTCTTCGCCCTGGTGCGCGAACACTACAACATCCCTCGCCGTGAAGACCTGCGCCTTTCCGATTACAATACCCTCGCAAAGGTCATCGACTTCGTGGTCGAGTCGTTGGCTGCACAACATGCCCTAGACACCACCTCGCCTGTTCTAACGATCCGCTCGGAAGGACAATTCCAAGAAACATCCCGGACAAGTATGAGTGATCCTGCAGATACCTCTCGAGCAGAATCGCTACCAGAGGAACCCGGAATTGCGATTGTGCGGCGGGTGCCTGTTCCAGTACTGCGACCGCGCTTAGAATTGTGCTTACCAACAGGTATAACCCTGGAAGGTCGTCGCATTTTAGTCGTCGAAGGAGAAGATCGGGTCGGCGAGATACTCGCTCGTAAATTACGCGCTCGAGACGCTGAAGTCCTTCGCCTGAAAATCCAACTGCCGCCTGATGAATTCCTGGCGCAAGTCGCCGCCTGGCAAACCGAGCGGCCCATCCAGGGAGTGTATTTCCTGTCTGCGCTCGACCCAGAATCAACGCCAGACGAGATGACCTTGGAAACCTGGCAAGCCGGCCTAGAAAGCCGCCTCTACCGCTTGGCCAACTTGATGCGTCTCTTGGCTCCAGAAACCTTCCTCATTTGCGGCACGCGACTAGGCGGCTTACACGGATACGGAGCCGATGGCGCCCCAAGTATCCTGGGCGGCGCAGTGAGCGGCTTTACCAAAGCCCTTGGACGCGAACGTCCGACAGCCTTGGTCAAGGTAGTGGATTTCTCGCCACAAGCAAAAGCAACCGAGATGGCTACCGCCCTGCTCGAAGAGACTCTGTACGACCCCGGCGCAGTCGAAGTCGGTTGGCGTGATGGCTTACGCTACGGCATAACCCTCCTTGAGCAAGGTCTCGCCTCCGAAGCAAATTTTGTCCTGGAAGAAGGGAGCATCTTCCTGATCACAGGTGGTTCGGCAGGCATTCTCGGAGCGGTACTCGATGACCTTGTCCGTGCAACGCGCGGTGTCTTCTACCTGCTCGGGCGTTCCCCGCTCCTGCCGTCAGACGATCCCTTGCTGCAACGTTTGGCGCAGGACCGCGAAGGATTGAAGAAGGACCTCGTCCGACAAATGACTGCACAAGGTGAGAAAGCTACCCCACGCCAAGTAGAAGCCCGCTTGCAGACATTGGAACGCATGGCTGCGACGCATCAAGCTTTGAAACAAATCATTCGGCAAGGTGGTCGTGCTCATTACTTGATTTGTGACGTAACCGACCCCCAAGCGGTGCGACAGGCCGTGGAAACCATCCGCCAAGCTGAAGGGCGAGTAGACATCGTCCTCCATGTCGCCGGTATCGAACGCAGCCGCAAGCTGGAAAGCAAGCCCGCAGAAGAATTCCGCCAAGTTGTCTCGGTCAAGGCTGATGGTTTCTTCCACCTATACCAGGCTTTGCGCGAACACGCTCTCTTGCCGCGCGCTTTTGTCTTCTTCTCCTCGGTCGCCGGTCGCTTTGGTAATGCTGGACAGACCGATTACAGTGCAGCCAATGACCTGCTCTGCAAAGCAGCATCTTGGCTACACGTTGCTCATCCCGAACTCAAGATTTCCGTCCTTGATTGGAGCGCCTGGGGCGGAGCTGGGATGGCAACGCGCGGGGCCATCCCTGAGCTGATGAAGCGCGCCGGAATTGACCTGCTGCCACCACGTCAGGCCGCTCCCTTCGTCCGGCAGGAACTCACCCATGGTGGAGGAGAAGTTGTGATTGCCGGCTCGCTCGGGATTCTCACCCAAGCCTCCATTCCCCACGGCGGGCTGGATCTTGTGAAAGCCAACACCACCTTGCACGTGGGAGAAACTTCGGCCATCTTTTCAGGAAAGGTGACGGATTTCTCCCCTGATGCTTGGCTTACCATCGAGTCGGAAATTAATCCACAAGACCATCCCCTGTTGCTCGATCATGCCATCAACAACATCCCGGTCCTGCCAGGGGTGCTGGGATTACAAGGATTTATGACGGCGGCGGAGCGCATCGCCTCTTCGCTGGCCTCGACCGATACCTCTCTGAAAATCGCACGCTTGGAAGATATTCGTTTCTTGATTGCACTCAAGTTCTACCGCCACCAGCCACGCCAAGTCATCTGGAAAGCGCGCGCATTGCACCAAGACGGACGTTTGGTGGTTGATGTGGCGCTTGAATCAGAGCGGGTGCTCAAGAACCGTCCTGCTGAACGGATGGTGCATTTTACCGGAAGGGCCATCTTGCAATCCAGCAAAACCCTCTCCGAACCCGTCCACCCTGCTCCTAGCTGGAACGGCGCACCAGCAGTTGGTGCCACAGATATTTATAAACTGTATTTTCACGGGCCGCATTTCCAAGTCTTAGAAGCCGTACAATGCTCCGAAGAGGGCATATTAGGCAAGCTCAACCCAAAGTTGCCAGCGCTTCGCGAGGACTCACAACAAATCTACCGCCTACCGCTCTTAGTTGAGCTATGCTTCCAAACAGCCGGCGTGTGGGAAATTGCGCAAAGTGGGGCTCTGGCCTTGCCCAACTCAATTGAGACGCTTACAGTCTACCGACCAATCGTCAAGGAGAGCAGAATCTATGCACTTGTGAAGCCCCTACAAAAGGAAGATGGCTCCTGGGAATTCGACGCCCGCGTGCTCGACGCTGAAGGACGGGTCTATCTAGATCTCAAAGCCTATCGTACGACTCCCCTACCGTATAGTGCTTCCGAAGACTTGCTCCGTCCCCTGCGCGCTCTGACCTGTTGAGGTATGACTCAGATTTACTGGATGTTCCCGGAAAGTCCCCCTGACCTGGAATCCCAGGCGGGGACTTTCCTATCGCCGCGTGAACAGAGCATCTACACAACCCTACATTTCCCCAAACGACGCACCGACTGGCTCCTAGGGCGCTGGGCAGCTAAACAACTAGCCCATGCTTTGCCGCTTTATCGAGCGCTCTCCTGGCAAGCGATCGAGATACTTCCAAACCCACAAGGCGCGCCGTCTCTTCACATAAGCGGCAGACCGGCCCCAAACACAGTCCTCTCCCTCAGTCACTCCTACGGACGCGTTCTATGCGCCATCAGTCAAACGCCCGGCCTACAGCTGGGCGTCGACCTAGAAAAAATCGAAGCGCGCCCTGCAGTGTTTGTAGAAGATTACTTTACTTCCCACGAGCGTCATCTGATTCAGACCGCTCTCTTAGAGCAACAGCCATTCTTCATCACCTTGTTTTGGAGCCTCAAAGAAGCCATGCTCAAGGCACTGGGAATAGGCTTACGTCAAGATACTCGTCGCGTGGAAGTGATTCAAATCCAGCAAGAAGGGGGCAATTGGAAAAGGGCAACCGTACAATCGGATGCTCTGCCTTCTAACCGTTGGACTGCTTTCTGGCAACAACGGGGAGAATTTATCCTAAGTCTGGTGACCTCTCTGCCTGAAGAACATGCCCTCCCGCTGTCACAACTCGATCTACAAACGCTGTTCCCTGTCACTTGAGTCGGTGCAAAATCCGAATTGTCCTCGGACCACAATCACTTGAGATCACACTCCCTACTAGGGTCATGTGCACTTCGTCAGTCGCTGCCAAGCGGATCATTCTGTTTGCGAAATTCAGCATCTTGTGGACAAAGCAGTGTGGGTAACAAAAATGCGATGGCGCTAGCTGATCGAGGTGAGAGATGAAATCATCTTTGGGCAGAGCAAGAGAGCCTTCACTCTGCCGATTCCCGCCAGGTTCTCAGCACAAAGACGCATTGCCTCGCCCCCGAGGGAACGCGCTCTAGGCGAGCAACCTGAAGGACCTTTTGCTTCAAACGCTGCTCAAGCACCAGCGCGTCCAAACGACACAATTCCGGATGGCGGTCAAGAATCGCTGCATACGGGCAATGTCCCAAAATCAGACGCGGCCCCTCTGCCGAGGCTTCCCAGCGAGCTTGATAGTGACGCTCGTTCAAAAAGCGAACCGTTTCATTGAGACGTCGCGGCCATGTTGTCTTTGTCAGAGAGTCCTCGCCCGCCAAGCGTTTGGCCAAAGCGCGCAAAGCCGCCTCGCGCGCCTCGCCTTCCAACGCTCCCAAACACTCCGTCAACAACGCCGATGCTAAGTGGTCCAGGCTATCGCCCAAGACACGGCGAGAGAGAGCATAGACATTCTCCGGCCGTCCGCGTCCGCTTCCGCGCCGACCGATCACCTCAACCAGATCATTGGCTTCAAGCACCATCAGATGATGACGGACATTGGCGCGCGTCATCCCAAGCGCCCGGCTCAACTCTAAAGCCGAGGCAGTCGGCTGTTTACGCAAATATTCAAGGATGCGCAAACGGGTTGTAAGTTTCCTAGGCATATCGCAGCATCGCACAATAAAGAGGCCACCGGCCTCTTCCCAACGGCTACTTCAACAATTATATCATTTTTGCAAATATATGTTTTCAAAATTCAATTGACTTCCACATCGTATGTGGCTATAATCCAGCCGCTTGTGACTCTCGGACTGGAGAAGATTATGGTTCCTGCAGAATTGAACTCACCAGGTTATGAAATCCCCCCCGAAGCGCGCAATCAGGTTGTCATTACCACACTCGACCGCATCTACAATTGGGGTCGAAGCGCTTCCGTCTGGCCAATGATGTTCGGCTTAGCTTGTTGTGCGATTGAAATGATTTGCACTGCTGCCAGTCGCTTCGACCTGGCGCGCTTTGGTATGGAAATCATGCGTCCTAGCCCGCGCCAAAGCGACCTGATGATTGTCTCCGGCACGGTTACCAAGAAAATGATCCCCATCATCGTCCGTCTCTATAACCAAATGCCGGAGCCGAAATACGTGCTAGCAATGGGCGCTTGCGCCTCCGGTGGTGGGCCTTTCAAAGAGGGCTACAACGTTGTCTCCGGTGTGGACAAATTTATCCCCGTAGATGTCTACGTCCCTGGCTGTCCGCCCACGCCACAGGCGTTGCTTTACGGCCTGATGAAAATTCAAGAAAAAATTCGCGGCGAAAGCATCAAGAGCGCTCGCTGGTATCAGAAAGGGCCTGACGCTGCAGAAACCCCTATCCCCTTGCTTGGTCCTGACCTGATTGACCCACGCAAGATTGAATTCATCAAGTCGGTCCAGGCCAAACGAAACCAGGAGGCTTAAGATGACCACCCCTCTTACAACAGTGGAAACAGTTGACCTAGCTGCCCGCTTCCGAGGCGTTGTCATGCCCGATACCCGTCCGGGGTATTCGGGTTGGATTGTTCCGAAAGAGCATCTCCTTGAAGTTGCACAAACCCTGCGGGATGAATTTGGCTTCGACTATCTCTCCCACGTAACCGGTGTGGACTACCTGCCCGAAGGAAAAATGGAGGTTGTCTATCAGGTCTACAAAACCACTGGTGGACCAGGCGTTAATTTTAAAGTCCAGGTCCCCCGCCAGGATCCGATTGAAGTCCCCTCCATTGTTTCCATCTACCCAGGTGCCGAATTCCAAGAGCGCGAGGCCTGGGATCTGCTGGGTATTCGCTTTACCGGTCATCCGGACTTACGTCGCATCCTAATGTGGGAAGGCTTTCAAGGCCATCCGCTACGCAAAGATTGGAAAGAAGCTTACTACGAGGAAGACATCAAACCTTTCAAATCACGCTGGCCAGAAGGGCATCACGTGTACGCTGAAAGCAAAACCCCTTTCGGCGATAATATTGACTTTCCTCCTGACTTTGACCCAGAAAAGTGGACGCCTACTGACCCAGAACAGGCACTCTACGGCGCGCTAGCACGCTACCGTCCTCAAGACGATACCGGCCTGGATACTGAATACCTGATTGTCAATATGGGGCCGCAGCACCCTTCTACCCACGGCGTCTTCCGTGTCGCCTTGATGCTGGATGGAGAGAAAATTGTCAACCTCAAGCCGGTGATGGGATATCTGCACCGCAACCATGAAAAAATCGGTGAGCGTAACACCTATCTGATGAACATGCCCTACACCGACCGGCTGGACTACCTTTCCTCGATGAGCAATAACTTTGCCTACGCCATCACAGTCGAGAAACTCATGGGGATTAAACCGCCCGAACGCGCCGAATATCTGCGCGTCATGATGGCCGAGCTGACGCGTATCTCTAACCACCTGATGGCAATTGGGGCACTGACCAACGACCTAGGTGCGTACTTCACGCCGATGCTGTATGCCCTGGAAGAACGCGAACTCATCTTGGATGTCTTTGAGGCGGTCTCAGGGTCGCGCATGATGTGCAATTA
>JANWWB010000216.1 GCA_025056515.1 Anaerolineales bacterium | reverse complement strand
CGCCAGGGGAATTTTGTCTGAACATTCCATCTCGTCTACTTGAATTCCCTAGGAAAATACTGTACAATCTTGTCAGAAATTTGCCCCTTATCCTTTATTCTTTGGTCAAGGGAGGCTCATTATGGAAACAATTAAAGTGTCGGCAAACTCCCGTACATCCGCTGTAGCCGGGGCAATTGCAGGGGTTGTGCGTGAACATAAACGCGCCGAAGTGCAAGCCATTGGCGCAGGCGCGGTCAATCAAGCGATTAAGGCCCTCGTCCTGGCAACCGGTTACCTCAAAGGTGATGGGATTCATATTGTGGCTGTCCCAGAATTTGTAGATGTCGAAATCGACGGTAAGGTGCGAACGGCAATTAAACTAGTGATTGAACCGCGCTAGACTGCCTACAGCTCTGGCCCTTCATTGCCGTGCGAAACAGTCTCGGCAGGCGCTGAAGTTACCTTGAGTGAATGCATAGGTCCCCCGCTGCTTTGCTTCTTCTTCTGACGCTCATCGCCAGCACAGGGGCGGGTTTCAACGTGTCTAACACCGCCCCTCCCCTAACCCCCCTTCAAGACAACATTGTTATCAGTGAATTTCGTTCGCGCGGCCCAGCTGGGGCCTCGGATGAATTTGTAGAACTTTTCAATCCAACCAATCTCCCGATTTCGATTGGAGGTTGGTATATCAAGTCAGTCAGCAGCAGCGGGAGCATGACCACCCGCTTTACCATTCCAAGCGGAACGGTTTTACAACCTGGCCAACACTTTTTGGTTGTAACCAGCGCTAGCGGGATAACGCCCAACGACGGCATCATGTCAGCAGGGATTGCTGATGATGGCGGCGTGGCGCTCATAGCTTCCGACAATATTACGATCATTGACAAAGCAGGAACAAGCCCGGCTGCTGCGGAGGGAACTCCACTTGCGCCTCTAACAGGGACGTTGAATCAAAGCTATGAACGTCTACCAGGAGACTGGAACGGGAATTGTCAGGATACCGACAACAATCTGGCGGATTTTGTCCTACGCACTCCGGCACTGCCGCAAACAATGACCAGCCCCTTCACGACCACTTGTCTTCTTCCCACCCCCACTTACACCAATACTCACACCCTGACTGAAACTCCGGTCCATTCTTCCACGCCCAGCTTTACTCCTACTCCTAGTCTTACTTCTACCCCCAGCCTTACCTCTAGCCCTAGCCAAACCCCTACTCCCAGTAGCACGCCGACCCCAACAGGAACATTGACTCCTACTTCCACCGCCTCGGTAACGCTGGTTCCTCCAGCCTATGTTGTCATCAGTGAATTCCGCTCCCGCGGTCCAGGCGGAGCTGGCGATGAATTTGTGGAGCTTTACAACCCTACCGGTGCAGCGGTCAGCATCGGCGGTTGGGTGCTCAAACGGTCAAGCAGCTGCGGTGCAACCCTCAACACACTAGCAACCATCCCAACGGGCATTGTCCTCCCACCCGGCGGCTACTACCTACTGGTCTCCAACAGCAACGCAACCGTTACCGGCGCCGATCAGACTTTTAACCCAGGCCTGGTTGACAGCGGCGGCCTAGCTCTTTTCACCTCTGCTAGCAGCACCCAACCGGTAGACCAAGTGGGAATGTGCGAAGACACCACGTTTGTCGAAAATCCTCCACTGACTCCGTTGAGTGGCTCGGCCAACCAGAGTTATGAACGCTTACCAGGCGGTTTCTTCGCCTGCCAAGATACCAACCGCAACGCCGAAGACTTTCGGTTGATCTCACCCGCTCAGCCGCAGAACAGCAACAGTCCAGCAGCCGTTTGTCCCAATGCCGTTACACCGACCCCCTCGGCAACACCGACCGCCACATCTACACCGACTCGCACCTTCACCCGCACCCCATCGTCTACCCGCACCAGGACGCCCATGCCGACCGAATATCCGGGCCGGGTGGTCATTAACGAGATCCTGCCTCGCCCGTTCAAGGATTGGAACCAAGACGGCAAAATCAACAGCCGCGATGAATTCATCGAACTCATCAATCTCGATAACAAGCCTATTAACTTGAGAAAGTGGAAACTCGACGACGGTCCTGCAGGGACGGTGTACGTCTTGCCCGACTTGGTGCTTCAGCCCTATCAGATCGTGCAATTCTCGGCGCAAGAAACCGGAATTTCCCTCAGCGATGGTGGTGACACCGTGCGCTTGATCAAGCCGGATGGTCACCTTGCCGATTCGTTCAGCTACCCGGTTGTCACTGCCACTGACCAAACCTGGTGTCGCTTGCCGAACGGTGAGGGAGGTTGGGGCTTTGAATGCCGCCCAACCCCTGGCCGACCAAATGCGCGCCTCGAGAGGCATCCTCCTTTCAGTTCCCCGCTGCCAGCTTGCTCTTTGCCCGAAACCGTCCCCTCAGCTTTTCAACTGGCAGAATGTGAAGCGCCCGGGGCCCGAATCTATCGCCCAGAATTTGAGCACTCCACTCTCCCCTAACACCTCCTCTTCATAGTCCAGGCAGAAAAGACGCCTCTCAAGGCTTGCAAGCGCCGAACGCAGCTGACAATATCATCGCTGAGTCTACGGCCGGCCGGCTATTCCTCGACCGCTGGCCTCTCACTCTCCCATCACACGCCGAGACATCGCTTCTTCGACCAGACGAATCAAAGCCGGATGCATGATGAAGTATTGCCGTCCCTCCTCGGCACGTTGAGGAACGCGCTGCGCTGTGCCATTCAAGACATCCCAACAGGCAGACACCATCTCACGACACATAATCGGTTCAAAGCGCTCACGCAAGCGGTGCAGCTCATCTCCCGGATGTAGCGGAATAGGACAAAGGCGCACAATATCGCCCGTGTCTACCCCTTCATCCATAAAATGAACCGTGCATCCCACCTGGTCCAGGTTACCTTCTAAAATAGCCCATTCAATCACATCCATGCCGCGATAGCGGGGCAGGATGCCAGCATGACAATTCAGCACACCCTCGCCACAACGCTTGAGGAGTTCAGAGCGCAACAGACCACCGCCGGTGAAGACCGCCAGCCGCGGGCGCAGTTCATCCAGTTTTGCTAAAACAGATGGCTCATTCAAATCATCACAGTAAAAGACCGGTATCCCCATATCCGCAAAATCGTCCACACTGCGCTGAACTATGCTTTCGCGACGTGCCAAGGTCTGAAGAGTTTCATATTTGACAGAACGATCAACCTGTCGCCGTAAAATCAACTTGCGCCAAATCTTGCGCAGCAACCGTTTTCCATCACGGCGAAATTCCTGGATAAAACGCCCAGGATTAACAAGGCGGCGGACAAAGATGCCAGAAACTCTCACCCCTTTGCGCCGTAACAATTCAACTACACAGAGGGTGTACAGGCTATAGCGGCTGGGTGAAAAGACGACCATCCTATCCATCGTGGTGTGCACCGATTTCTGCCAGCAGATAGGTTATCATCAAACTCATACGCCATTGCCAAACTGCTGCCAGCCGAGGTTGAGGCCAAAAAGCAAGCAAAGGCTGGGGAGGAAAGAGCCACTTTTGGTCGGTCAACTTGAGTGCCGTATTCAGGAAGCGTAGGTCACGTTGGACAAAATAAGCATCGAGCAGAAAGACACCCACTTCAAGCAACTGTAAGCGAGCCGCCGAGATTGTCCCCCATTTTTGTCGAGCACGACTTTCAAGCGAGGACAAACGCACCTCACAAAAACGCATTAACCCCTCTGCCCAGCGCGCTGCCAGGTCGAGATGTTTTCCGGCATACAGACACTTACGCAGTATGAGCAGAGTATCCGCTTCGAGGTTCTTAAAAGCCGGCGAGGCAGTTGGAAGCACAATATCAGAAATATCTACCGAAACAGCCGGCCCGGGTGGCAAGTCAAAGAACTGCAACGCGACTTCCAATCCAACAAAAGGCAAGGCTGGATGGTCGCGTAGCCTTGCATCAGAGAGAAAACGCAAACCTTCAGAGCGAATGAAGCGATAAGAAACATGCATAGCAAAGACTCATCCAAGGGCACAACGGGCCGTTTTGCCATCGAACCCTTTGAGCGCCTCGGCAAAAAGATAAAACTCTTGGCTGGTCTGTGGCCCATCGGCAAAACCAATTACACCAAACTTGAAAAGTTTTTTGGGCCAGCCATCATGCTCAAACCGTGCAAGTTCCTCCCATGTTTCCAAATCGCGCGAGACCATCAGATGAGCATACCGGTCCAGGACGCCAGGACCGATCTCCTGAGCGGTAGCGGCCAAATACCAACCGTCTTCGAGCGTTTTAACGTACCAGACCGGTCCAGGAAACATCTGCTTGATCTCGATGCGCCGTGTGCGGCGATCGAGGCAAATATGATAGCTCGGCTCGAGGTGCGAATCCATTACCCAATCAACGCTCTCTGGGCGAAAGAACAGGTTACACGTTCGGTACCGCTGCTGGCCATCGCCAATCCATTCAACTTGCCTGAAATCTCGGTCGGCACAGAGAAGGTAATTTTCATCGGCATAATCGCCGGTCAGAACCCAAATTTTGTCCTCATACGGATCATAATAACAACCGTGAACGTGTTTGATTTTGCCCCGAGGAAAACAAAAGACGGTCTCCCAGGTTTGACCACCATCCAGGCTACGATACACGGGTACCTCACGACGTTCTGCATTGCGTCCGTACTCACCGAAGTAGAGTTGCCGTCCCTCCAGCACAGCAATCGATTGATGTAGAACGTTACGGCAATTCCGCAGCTTCAAGACCTCCTGCAAGCGTCTGTGAGCGGCATCGTAGCGATAGACTCTTCCCTGACGGATGATAACCAGCCCCCCTTCAACCGGGACGACATTACATTTATCCAGACGAGCCAGCCGACGCGTGAGACGCAACAGCCCAAACGGGCGTAACCAAGCACGCTCCGGTAGCCGCAAGCAATATCGGTCTACACCGTGTTGAACATAAATCCAATGGTAACGGCTAGTGATGAGCGTCTTGCCATCGGCATAGTGGCAGATTTCGTAGGGAAGAAGTGCATGAACTCGTAGTTGCATGATTGCTGTAGTCACCAAGGAGATTGTTGGGATAAGTTGTCAGAGCTTTTCTGAGAAGCGGCCTAATAGATTTGGGCATTCGTGCCGCCCGATTGTAGCGACGCCAGACCAGATTGTACAGCAAATTGACTTTTGGCGGAACGCGTTCCACCTGTTGTCGCCAACTCTCCTAAGCGAGACTTGCTTCTCGAAAGCAACCTGCGCTCCAACGAGCGCGCTCGAATGGAGATGATTCTTTCAACGCCAACGCGCCTTCCACAAACTTTTGTTCTAGCTCATCTCGGGCCGATTCGTAAATACGAACGCGCTTGGGATAGTTGAGCAATGTGGCACGATGTAAACGTTCATGCGGCCAGAAAAATGAAGCAAAGTCATATTTATCTGTTGGCATAGGTCCTAATGTCTCGCCAGGAAGCTTAGAGCGAACCGAGCATAATTGGGCTTAGAATTAGGATGCCAATGTGTTTATTCTACCAAATCACTTGCTCTAGAGGCTGAAGAATAACAATAAGAATTGCTCCAAGACGCCTTTTCTACCATGGCAACTATTTCCCTGCTTGCGCCTATTCAATCCCCCACAAAACCCAAACGCTTGCTTAAAATCAAGGCCAAGAGCCTAGACAAGCATAGTTTGTCTCTCGCAATAGGAATAGTATGTTTCCTCGAATCGTGATGTTCCTCCTGCTCATCGCTTTCCTAGGCGGCTGCGCTGTGCCGTCTTCAATCACTCCGCCGCCGATGTCTCCCACCATCCCTGCTCTCCTCCCTTCTGCAACATCCACACCGGCCACCTCTTCTCTTACTGCCACGACGCCGCAGATCTTCCCAGAACCGACAACCGACTCTCCACGCCCTTTTGTCGTACGCACGGCCAAGGCCGACCTGTGGGATGACCCACAGCACGAAGGCGAATATTGGCATTTGCAAACGCAATTGTTACTCGGTGAGAAAGTTTTCGTCTTACAAACCAAGGGCGACTGGGCATATATTGTCGCAGTTGAACAACCCTCCCATAAGCACGAACTCGGCTACCCGGGCTGGATTCGCCTGGAAGCCCTCGCCACCGGCTGGCCTTCTGCACGAGAATACGCGGTTGTTATGACTCCCTTCAGCCTGATTCGGTCTACACCGAATGGAGAGCGAGTCATGCAAGTCTACCTCGACACTCGCTTACCGGTTGAAGCGCAACAAGAGAACTGGGTACAGGTTCGTTTGCCAGATGGAGGCCTTGGCTGGTTACCGCGCCGAGATGTCCGTCTCACCGCCGACCCGAACCTACCGATTCCAACCGAGAATTTCTTCTGGTTGGCCGAAACGTTCATCGGGACACCTTACCGTTGGGGCGGGACAACCAGCGCAACTTTGGATTGCTCTGGATTCGTCTATCGACTGTTCCACGCTCATGGCTTTCAAATGGCACGTGATGCCGATGACCAAGCCCGAGGCGGTGTACCGGTTAGTCGTAGTGAACTCCGGCGCGGCGACCTTATCTTCACCGCTGAGGTGCGAGAGGGTCCTATCACGCACGTTGCTTTTTATTGGGGAAACGGCATGATCCTCGATGCCTCAAGTGGCCGAGGTGTCCAACTCCGACCGCTTTCCGAACACCTAGCGGATCATCTTTGGGTAACCGCACGCAGCTATCTCCCTTGACTTATGATCTATGGAGAAGTCACCCCCCGCCAAACCGCGTCCAGCGCTTGCAAAGCGGTAGCCGCTCGTACCGGCACAGCTACCATCATACTGTTTTGGTATTCCAGGTGATTTGGATCGGCCCAATACAAATGCCCTCGGTCATTCAGGACACCATACTTGAGCGGTTGGACAGCAGCCCAAAAATTCCACAAAGGGACGTCATACTCATAAGCCAGCTGCGCTACAATCCGGTTGAAGGCGTGGTCTCCTTCTCGATTATCCGCCTTTGTTGCCAAAATAGGCACGATTCCTTGAGAAATCGTGTATTCCACAATTTGACGCATGCGCTTTTCATACACCTCCGGTGGTGTCCCAAAATCGTCTGTGCCAATGCTAATAAAAACGTAACTGGGACGATGGATGCGATATTCACACACGAGCGGCGTCTCATTCGGTTGGCACAATTTAGGATCAGCGCGCAACGGTGAAAGCACTGCCGCAGTATTGAAACCGTCACGCAGGGTAACGCTAATCCGCCTAAAGGAGGGCTGAAACCAATCAATCACAGGTTGCAAATGCGAAAACGGGCCGAGATTATAGCGCCCAGGCTGTCCGTAATTGCCAAACATATTGATTGGCAAGCTAAGACAATCGCCAATAATAGAAAACGCATGAGGGTCATTCCCAAGAACCTGCCCTGCGCGGTAAATCTGACGTGCTGTTTCACTCACTTGGGGTATTATCGGCAGATATTGCCACTCATTCGGCCCCAAGGTCGGGCGAACCGTTGCAGTTGGGGTAAACGTCTTGGTCAGCGTGAAGGTAGGAGAGGGAATGGCCGTCGGCGAAGGCTCTTCGGTAGGAGTACGCTCGGGAGTAGGTGAAAGTACAAGCGGCGCCGTCCAGGATGAAGCCGGGACGGTCTCCAGAGCAACCAACGGTAAAGGCGTTTCAGTCAAAGAGCCAGATGCCAAGGACACTCGACCTGCACAAGAGGTCAAGACCAAGGACAACAGTGCCAGACTCCAACATACAAAACAGTTTAGAGTACGGTTAAGTGGAAGAGAGAACAACAGACGTTGGCGAAAATGGGTTGTACGCATATGGCAGATAAGAACGTTGAGCATCTTATGTGCAGCAAAGACTCTGCTAGACCAAGCAGGACAACAAGGTGCCTCTTTGTTTCTAGGGCTTGCCGAATTATAATCTAAGCTATGACCAGTCACTCTAAGCTAACGGAAGATTCTCCAACCACCCACATTCTCTACGGTCCTAAAATAGCTCGCAACGGCACATTACGCTTAGGCTGTTCGGCGATTTTGCTCGATGAGACCGGCACACGCGTCTTGCTGACATGTCGCCGTGACAACGGACAATGGTGTCTCCCTGGCGGACGCGTTGACCCTGGAGAAACGGTCGCGGCGGCTATCGAACGCGAAGTGCTGGAAGAGACCGGCTTGCGGGTTCGAGTTAAGCGCCTGACCGGAGTCTATAGCGATCCCGATCAATTAATTATCTA
>JANWWB010000156.1 GCA_025056515.1 Anaerolineales bacterium | reverse complement strand
GGCGGCCCGGATCGTCCGGACCCCCCGACCTTGTCAGCGTGGATGCTACCACGCCCCAGGCATGTCCGCAATGAGAAAATCGGCAAGCCGGGCGGGACCAACCGCAGCGATCCTGAAGGCTTCACGTCGTGTCCGACGAGGCGGAGGGGGGCGGGGCCACGTCGACAACCTGGCCCTCCTCGTAATCGGGATGATGCGAGGCGATGATGAATTCACATCACATTCGGAGTTGCCGGAGGTATTTTTGTCGACCTGACATTCACGTCGATGACCTACACATCGCCCCCCGCGACTCGTGTATTGACAGCATCTGCGAAAGAAGGGAAATGCGACCCTAGGCCAATGGTAGCTCCCAGCACGGTTACCTTGATTGAGAATACTAGTGCCATTTCAATGTATCATGTTCGACCTGATACTTTCCTCCCTCCTATCCTATATCGCGCCTTCACCTCTAATCCATGGAGCGACGGTTTCTTGCCAGACGACCATCGGTCCTTGCCAAGCCATCTAGAACTTCTCTGAGTCGAAAGAGGAAGGAAGGTGCTTGACACGGACCAGAAGTGGAGGTATAGGGAAGAAACGCATTTTGGCTCAGAATGCATACTGCAGGTACGCCACGGAGTGTCCGGAATCTCGCCTATTGTAAAGAGTTGTAGCCCTGCACGAGTAACCCCCTATGAGTTCCTCCCTTTCAGACTTATTGAACCACACGAAAGAGCTCGGCGAGAGGTTTGACCAGCAGTGGCACCTAGTGCGAAAGCTGATCGTCAACCAGATTGAAACAGACTTTAAATCTCACCGAGACGACCCCGCAGTGACGCAATACATCAGTAAGATCTGCAACGAGGCCCGTGAAATGCAAGATGTCTTGGCGAAGTCCCTCCACCGACTTCTCGACGAAGTCCTTCGACCAGAGTTGATTATCGCGACTACGGGGACGACCAGTAGCGGCAAAAGTGCATTAGTCAACCTCCTGTGCGGAGCCGAGATTATCCCCGTAGCCGTTCAGGAAATGAGCGCCGGCGTTGTCACGATCTGCCACGGACCAGCCGCCGTTCTTACCGTTCGCCCCACGGAAGGTGCTGTCTGGGAAACAGGAACCTGGACTGACCTAGATGACTATGCAATTAACGAGCGCCTTTACGCGGTCATGGAAGCCTACCGAAAGGTTCGCGACCGTGAAATTAACGAGAAAAAACCATCCCAAGCCGTTGTCGCTCCACCCCAAATCGAACTTGAATATCCCACCTACGTCGGCAAGAACCCCTCACTCCTCGGGCTTCCTACTGGCTTCCGCTTCCGGCTTTTGGATCTTCCTGGCATGAAGTTTATCGGAGACGAATCTAATCTCAACGTCATTCGAGAGCATTGCCGCGAAGCCTTGTGCCTGGTCACCTACAACAGCGAAGAAACCGACCCCATAAAGCAGGATGAACTTCTGGATCAAGTGGTTGAGCAGGTTAAATATTTAGGTGGCTCCCCAAGTCGCATGCTGTTTATCCTTAACCGCATCGACGCATTCCGCAAGAATCCGCACTGGGAAAAAGACGAAAGGGACTTTGTTGACCGCATCACAAACCAGATAAAAACCCGGCTCCTGGAAAGCCTACCGGAATACAAGCTTGAGATCAGCAATATTTCTCCTCTTACGCTAAGTCCACTTCCCGCGCTATACGCTCATCAACTACTGACCCTGGACTCTGAGTATCTACCAGCGTTGGCAAGGAAGCTTCGCAATCATTTCGGGTTCCTCATTCCGGACAGCGTGCAAGACGACCTGCCCACCAATCCCAATAAATGGCAATCCCATCAATTCCAGCAAGTCGCTGAAATTACCTGGTCGGCTGCACGCGCCGATCGTTTCTTCACCACGTTGGCGGACCACATTCGGCGTTACCTGCCAGATCTTCTTGTTCCGCGTATTATTCATCGCTTCAACAAAACCTGTGGGAAGCCTCTTGCGGATTGGGCCATGGGCACCGCATCTGCACATCTAAATGCTCATAAGGAAAACTATGAAGCTGAGATTAAACGCATCAACCAAGCAAAAGCTAATCTTGATCGCATGTTTAGACAAAAAGAGCAGCATCTGCTCGAGCATTTTCAAAACATCATTGCATTGTTTGAGAAATATAAGGATCCCAGAGACCTTTTTGACCAGATTTCACACATTCTTCACGACTTTGTGAAACAGCCTCCTTACAACTCGTTACCAGAAGGGGCCCTCGAACCCCTGACCCACTGGCAAGAAGCCCTGAAAAGAGATTGCAATAAGGCACTGCGTGCAATTGCCCAGATGCCCGCAGGTCTGTCATATCCTGATGTTTTAAACTCACTACCGACCTCGATTCAAATACCCCTAATCCTGGCGGCAAGAAGGCTACAAGACCTTGGCTACCGGCCTGGAGAGGATCACACATTCGAGGCATGGACCAGTGCAAGAAAGGAGGAACTAGAACGCCACATAGAATCAATAAGGACAGCTCTGCATGATTTTTCAAGAGCTGCCGCTAAGTGTCTTCAAGAGATTGTTAAGCAGCAGGCGGCCCACCAACAGGGGCGGATCTCAGACGCCATCTGCAAGCTTATCAGCATCTATTGGAACGACGTAACCACACATGCGTCTCACATACTACGCTCATGCGGACTTACCATGCCGCCTCATATGCCCTTCGACATGTCTCTTTTACACCTGTATGGCGACAAAAGCACAAATGAATTGAACCTTGCCTACGCATTCAGCACCGACGTCGATCTTGACATTGAAAAGCCCTGGTGGTTGCTATGGTGGTTTTGGCTCGATCGCTATAAATATACTATTACATGGCCGGATACAAAAACCCTGTTGGAGGATTGGGAAAAGGAAACTCGAAGGCAGGACCCGGTCCTCATGCAACATCTGGCTAAATGGATTATTGACACCTTGGGCCATGCAGCGACAGCTGTGCGCCGGCAAGTTGAGAAGGCATTAGCTCAGTATTCTCACAAATTAGAGGAGGCACATTCCTTAGCGGAAAAGAAAATGGCAGAAACCCATGCCGTCTGGCAGCCTATCCTGCACGAGGCTCAACAGTTAAGCTGCACCTTGGAAAACCTGAGCCAGCTTTGCAATGTGAGCAGGTAAATAAATATGACAATTTATCGACCATAAAGGAGCAGAGCGCCTGTGTGCAGAACATAAATTGCCATCTCTCTCATAGGTCCTAGCCATGCACGACGGAAGTGGTGACCACAAAGTTTGTAGAACTAGGGAGGGCGCCGGTAGTTCCGGGTTAAGAGAAAAGCTTGGTTCTTTTTGGCAAATTATTGATAGAGGATTGAATGAGTTTAGCGATTTTTTTTCTAAACTTATAAACGATGACAAATCCTCAAGTAGACTCAGCCCCGGAGCCATTGTTCATGAGGCAAGCAGAATCAGTGTCTCCTTAGTACTTATTGGAGATTCAGCAACGTTTATAAATCAGGCGGGACTTCTCAGGGTTCCACAGAGCGTGAGTAGTGCTGCTATTCTTGCATTGCTTGACAATGCTACCTATTTTCTTATCACGGCCAGTGATCAATGGCAGAGGATTAAAGCAGACTTTATCATGCGTCAGCTCAGTACGGGGCGGTACATGCTAATATGTACGGAGTTTTCGGGTGACCCGCGGTTGAGCGAGATTCACAGCTTCGCAGCCTTGCAGGAGCAGTTGGCGAGGTGTTTACCTGAGGAAGTGCAAGTTCTGGACCGGATTCGGATAGCGGGTGAGCCAAGCCAATTCAAGGAGTTTGTATCCCTGTACGGCTAGGGGGAATACCAATGACCGACTGGAAGCGAGCCTCAGCGTACTATCTGTCGATTCTTCCTAAGATTTTTGAAGTGCAGCGACGCGCGGTGGAACTTGCAAGTTTAACCCAGGCAAGAGTTCCGGCCGCAAC
>JANWWB010000113.1 GCA_025056515.1 Anaerolineales bacterium | reverse complement strand
TGACCCCCAGATGGCGCGCTATGCGACGAAAATTTGCGCCGTCAACATACATTTGCACTGCTTTTTGACGCACTTCGAGGCTGTAGGCATGCGGCTTTTTTTCAGGCGTGTACTTGCAGCCACACAAGGAACAGCGATACCATTGGCTTCCAGAGGGAAGCTTCCCAACTTTATGTTGCTTGACTTCACTTGCACATTTCGAACATTTCCTATTTACCCGCTTTTTAGGCACTCCTAATTCTTGACCATCTCTGCACCTCAAGGTAAAATCACAATCCCGTGCGGGCGTGGCCAAGCGGTAAGGCATCAGCCTTCCAAGCTGATATTCGCGGGTTCGAATCCCGTCGCCCGCTCCTAGTTCAGTGAGCAGTTATCAGTCATCAGTCACGAACGTCCACTGGTCACTGATAACTGTTTATTCTTTTCGTGAAACATGGGCCCGTAGCTCAGCGGTGAGAGCAGGCGACTCATAATCGCTTGGTCGCTGGTTCGAATCCAGCCGGGCCCACCTTGGGCGGAAACAAAACGGTGAATGGATTCGTCTGGGGGATGTAAATTATCATTCGGAGGATGCTCATGAAACACAAACTTTATGTTCTTATGGTTGCTCTAGCAGCTGCTTCGCTGTTCTTATCCGCTTGCGGGGGAGCGACCGTTGCGGCTTCTTCTCTCCCACGAAACACAAATCCCCAGGCTTCTGTTTCTGACATACAGGAGTTAACCGCCGGCAACACTGCTTTTGCGTTCGACCTGTATCAGCAGATGCGTCGTGGCGACAATCCAAACTTGGTCTATTCGCCTTACAGCATTTCGTTGGCATTCGCGATGACCTATGCTGGCGCGCGCGGGGAAACAGCTACTCAGATGGCTCAGGCTATGCATTACACCCTGGCGCCCGAACGTCTTCATCCAGCCTTCAACGCTCTCAGCCTTGACTTAGACCAGCGCTCGTTGGAGGTCGAAGGAGTAGAGGAAGCAGATCGGTTTCAACTCAGCCTTGCCAATTCGCTCTGGGGACAGAAAAACTGGTCGTTCTTGCCGGATTACCTTGATTTGCTGGCCACTCACTACGGTGCGGGAATGCGTTTGGTGGATTTTGAGTCCGCCCCAGAAGCAGCGCGTCGACAAATCAATGATTGGGTTTCTGACCAGACCCAAAAGCGCATTCGCAACATGATTCCCCCCGGCATGATTGATCCGCTCACCCGCTTCGTGTTGGTTAACGCCATCTACTTTAAGGCCACCTGGCAATTTGAATTCGACCCAGATAAGACCGCAGACCGTCCGTTTTATCTCCTAAATGGGCAAACGGTCAATGTCCCGATGATGTCGGTTGACCAGGCCACACCATTCTCTTACGCCGCAGGGGAGGGTTGGCAAGCTGTTGCTCTACCCTATAAGGGTGGCTTGGTTGAAATGATTGTGATTGTCCCCGATCAAGGTACCTTTGAAGCCTTTGAGGCGGAATGGACGGCAGAACGTTACAACCAAATTGTCTCGGCCTTACAACCACAGATGGTTCGCTTGTCCATGCCTAAATTCAAGTTCGACAACGATCATAATCTGGTCGCTCTGCTGACCACATTAGGGATGCATGATGCCTTTGACCCCAATCGGGCTGACTTTTCCGGTATAGATGGGAAGCGTGATTTGTATATCACTACTGCCTTACATAAAGCTTTTATCGCGACCGATGAAAAGGGTACCGAAGCCGCGGCGGCTACCTCCATCATAATTGGAGTGACCTCAATGCCAATCGACGAGGGCATCCTTCTGACCATTGATCGTCCCTTCTTCTATGTCATCCGAGATGTCCCTACAGGGACGATACTCTTCATGGGACGTGTCCTCGATCCAACCCACGGAACCGACTAAAGTCAACCTGAGGACTACACGTCCATCCAGCCTTACCCTGATCGTTCACAGGACGAGAGACCACGCTCTCGTCCTATTGTTTTTGCTTGCCGCTTTCGTGTGAAAAAATCGGTTCAAGGTTCTTCACGAGGACACCTTACCATTCTCACGTCCTGGTCTGTTCAGGGTGTACAGATTGGATGCGCTTGTTGCCCCCTATTCGGGCGCAGAGTATAATCGACATCGTGATGGGCCGTAGCATTTGGGTCAAGATGGGCGACGCGCCTTAGGACGAGTGATGAAAGACGAGCAAGGGAGTTTCTATGTGGGGGAACTGCTGACAGGCTTGCAATACGGTCAGCAGAGACTCTCGTTTGTGGTTGTACCTGACGCCAAAGTGTCCCAAGCAGAAATCGTCTGTAAGTGTTCGCTCTGGAATATTGCCAGAGAACTTTGCCGAGATTTTTGGCGTTGTTTGATCCAGGAGGCGGCATGTCTACAACAGGTTCTTTGTCATATCAGATTGTGGTTTTTACCTCCGACCATATGATTAGCGGCAACGTTTTCCTGCGCGATCAAAGGTTGTCCGACTTTCTGAATGACCGACGGGAGAATAACATTGTCATCCGACATGCAAACATTGCCCGCTTGCAAAACCCATCGCAAGTGTTACAAAAGTGCCTGACATCGGTCGTGCCCAAGAAAGAGATTGTCCTAGCCTTTGACCCCCCCCAGAAACATGTGCCGTTGCCGCGGCGGTTTATCGCTTACCCAAAAGAACGGTATGGGATTTTCATTGTTCAAGATGGGCTAGAGATCCGCGGGGAAATTCATGTTGCCGGTCAGTTGGATTTGCTTTATATTATGGCCGACGCTGCCGATATGTTCTTACCGGTGACAAAGGCAACTGTGACCATCCAAGCGAATCCGAAGGTTTTGCTCGAGAGCGAAGCTGTGATGGTCAATGTTCGGCGGATTTGCTTCATCGGCCAGATTGATACGTCCAAATTGGTCTCTTCCACCTCATAATTTTTTCAGCGGAGTTGTCGCATGAAAACACCTGTCATTGTAGATGCTATTCGCACCCCGATTGGGGCCTTGGGGGGAGCGTTGGCCTCCGTGCGTCCGGACGACCTGGCTGCACATGTGATACGCGCCATCCTGGAACGCAATCATCTTGACCCAACTTTGGTCGAAGAGGTCTACTTTGGTTGCGCCAATCAGGCTGGGGAAGATAACCGGAATGTGGCGCGTATGGCGCTTCTGCTGGCAGGCATGCCGGTCACAGTTGGAGGCGTGACTGTCAACCGGCTGTGCGCCTCGGGGCTGACAGCAGTCAACATGGCTGCGCGCGCTATTCGCGTCGGCGAGGGGGAGATTTTCATTGCCGGTGGGGTTGAATCGATGTCCCGCGCGCCGTACTCGCTCCCGAAAGCAGAGAGCGGGTATCCTTTTGGCAACTTGACTGCCTGGGATACAGCGCTCGGCTGGCGCTATCCGAATCCCAAAATGAAAGAACTATACGGCATTGAGCAGATGGGCGAGACAGCAGAAAATATTGCCGAGATGAAACCACACATCACGCGCGAAAAACAAGATGAGTTTGCGCTTCGTTCGCATCAACGGGCGATTGCAGCTATCGACTCGGGCAAATTTGCTGAGGAAATTGTGCCGGTGATCATCCCACAGCGTAAAGGTGATCCTAAAGTGGTGGATACCGATGAACGTCCGCGCCGCGATACCACCCTAGAGAGCCTGGCTAAACTCAAACCGGCTTTCCGCGAAGGCGGAACTGTGACCGCCGGCAACTCCTCAGGCCTGAACGACGGCGCCGCTGCGCTGCTTTTAATGAGCGAAGACAAGGCCCAGGAACTCGGCCTGCAACCGATGGCACGCCTTGTTGCTTCGGCTGCTGCGGGCGTCCATCCTCGCATCATGGGATTAGGCCCCGTCCCAGCGACGCAAAAAGCCCTTGCCCGCGCCGGTCTCTCCTTAGACGACATCGGTTTGGTAGAACTGAACGAGGCCTTTGCCGTTCAGGCGTTGGCCGTCATCGAAGAGCTAGGCCTGGAACCGGAACGCGTCAACGTCAACGGTGGAGCTATCGCCTTGGGACACCCACTCGGCTGTTCGGGAGCGCGCATTCTGACCACCCTGTTGCACGAAATGAAACGGTGTGGAAATGTCAGATACGGCTTGGCGACCTTGTGTGTGGGCGTAGGCCAGGGTGAGGCAACCATTGTAGAATGGATGGGGTAGAGAGTGAGGCGCCGCCTCGCTCTCTTTTTTATCCTGCCGCCATGTGAGAAGCCACGATTCGGACGCCAATTCCGATGAGAACCAAACCACCCAAGATTTCCATTCGCTTACCGAATTGCTTACCCAAGCAATGGCCAATGCGCAGCCCCAAAAGCGACATCAGCCCCGTTACGACACCGATGACGATCGCCGGATACCATACGAACACTTCAAGCAGCGCTAGAGAAAGCCCAACCGCAAGGGCATCTATGCTGACGGCAATCGAAAGCAAGACCATCTGCCACCCGCGAGAGAAGTCGCCGACAGTGTTTGCATCGTTTGGAGCCAATCCGGAGCGAATCATCCGCACGCCGACCAAAGCCAGCAAGCTAAATGCCAGCCAGTGGTCAAAGAGATGAATATGCTCAACGATGGTCACACCGGCCAACCAACCAAGCACCGGCATGATGAATTGAAACAGTCCAAAGTGGAATGCCAAGCGAAAGTGGGGGCGCGGCCCGGAGATATAACCGCTGGTCCCGGCTCCTAGGCAGACGGCAAAAGCATCGGTTGCCATGCTGAGGGAGAGAAACAGAAGTTCTAAAACGCCCATGCTGCAAGTCAGTCTAAGCGTGTTCAAGCCAGAAACCTAAGGATTTGCTACGCCTTCCAGATTCTGAAGTCCTTGAGGATCGATCCACCGATAAACTCTCGCAGGATGGAATTATCGGGAATCAGGTCAGCTTCGATAGGTTGAAACCATTCTAGGAAGGCTAGCAATCGTTTGGCTTCGATATATTCCGGCGAGCCATAAGGTGTCTGACGCAGAAGCGGCTCGGCGAAGGGTTGCAAGGCCGAAAGTTCATACACCAAGGCTGAATTGAACATCACGTCGGCGTTTTCTTGGTAAGGGAAGATATAGCGCTCCTCGCCACGGCGGACCGAATCCCAACGGGCGATGGTCTGCTGCGCGCTGTAGCCGCGTTCTCGAGCGTCGCGCACAATCCGGCGGATAAGACGCGTATCGGCGGTGGAGACGCGGTTGTGCCGATCGAGATTGAGCTGAGTCAAGGCCGCCGCGTAGATGCGAAAGGCGCGTTGGGTCAACGTTTCGGGGAGCAAGCGAGGGTTGAGACCATGAATCCCCTCCAGGATGATAAGCTGGTCGGGGTTGAGACGCAGCGTTTCGCCGGTCACGCGCCGCCCGGATTTGAAATCGTAGCGCGGCAGGGTCACTGTCTCGCCGCGAATCAGGCGGCTGAGATGGTCGCCTAGCAACTCTAAATCTACGGCTTCTAGGGCTTCAAAATCATAATTGCCCTGCTCGTCGCGCGGCGTTTTTTCACGATCGACAAAATAATTATCCAGTTCAAGCGCAAACGGCGACAGACCAAGCGCCAACAGTTGTACCACCAGGCGACGGGAGAACGTCGTCTTTCCAGATGAGGAAGGACCGGAAATCAGGACAATGCGCACTTGATCGCGGCGTTCATAAATCTGGCGGGCAATCTCAGCGATGCGTTGCTCGTGGAGCGCTTCGGAAACCAAGATAATCTCACGGCTGCGCCCGGCTTCGATGGCCGCATTTAAGGAGCCAACGTTTTCGATGCCCAAGCGTTCGAGCCACTCACCATACTCTCGGAAGGCAGTCAGGAGCTTCGGATATTCTTTCGGTGGAGCAATGGTTGTTGGAGCACTGCGGCGTGGAAAGCGAAGCAGAAAACCGCTATCCGTGGGAGTGAGGGCAAACCATTTCAGATAGCCGGTGGAAGGTACCATGTACCCATGATGATAGTCGAGGTGTTCTCCCAGCCGGTAGAGGGTTACATAGGGTTTGCGACGATGCCGTAGAAGTGCCACTTTATCGGGATAGTTTTTGCGCTCGAAGTGGGCAATCGCCTCTTCTACTGGCATGGTTTGGCGCTCAAAAGGCAAATCGGCCTCCACAAGACGACGCATTTCGGCTTCGAGGAACATCAGCTCTTGGGGGGTGAGCGGTGGCCGTTGTTTGACATGGCAGTAATAACCGCCTGCTGAAATGGAATGGTCAATGAAGAGAATAGCTTGGGGAAAGTGAGAGGCAAAGACAGTCTCCAAGAGAAAGGTCAGCGAGCGCCGATAGACCAATAAGCCATCTGAGTCGGCCATGGTGACCGGTTGGAGGAAACAATCCATCTGAATAGGATATGTGAGCTCGCGCAGCTCATGATTGATGATGGCCGCCACAGCCGGTGCAGGCAAGGTCTCTTCTATCGCCCGGATGAAAGCAGCGGCAGGAGCGCCGCGCGGCCCACAGAGGACACGGCCATCCGGCAGATGAACTTCGACACTTTCGCGCGGGGAGACAAGTTGGATGTTTAGGGTCATAGATTGGTTGAGCTTATCAGGGCAGAACCTGCTTTTGAGATTTAGGAGGTTTGCTCGAAGCGAGCAAGTAGTTTCTCCGGTTGACGCCTGAACTCGTCCAGCGGCAGAGTGCGGCGTGTTAAGGCCAGGAGGGTTTCGGTGAGGAAATGATTGACAGGAGTCGGGATATTTGTCTGTTGTCCATAGCGGACTACTGCTCCGTTGAGCCATTCAACTTCCGAGCGGCCGCGCCCGGTATGTAGGTCAATGTGAAAGGAGGGCATTTTCCCGCCTCGACCACTGCCTATTGCTTTTCGCATCAAGGGATGCGCCAAAATCTCGGGGAGGCGTGTTCCTAAAACCAAAGCTCGAACAGGTGTCCCGGGCAGGTTGACAACCGGAGTTCCTAAAGCACGCATCACGGCTAGCCCTTCACGCAGCATAGCCATTTCTAGGCGGAACAAGCCGGGATGGGCAAACACCTCGGCAGGAGTCATGTCCAGAATGGCCGAAGTGGCATTGGCAGGCAGGTTGGTCAAGAGTTTCGACCACTTCATAGCAGCTGGGTTCGAGAAGATTCGAGCATTGAGGCCGGCTCGATTCATGGCTTCGAGGAGACGGGACGCAAGCGGATGCGCCGCCAATCCCACGCCCCGGTAGCGCTCTAGGACAATTTCACCCACGGCGCGCCGTCCGATGGCAGAGGTTACCGTGCCTGGAATAACATGCCCTCCTCCCAGCACAGCCTCTAACGCCGGTTCGTTCTCTACACCATTCGAGAGGCACACAATTGGCGGCATTTGTTCGCGCCAGGGGAGCATGGCCTGAATGGCTGCCGGGGTATCGAACGACTTCAGAGCAAAGAGGGCGACATCATAAGAGTCGGCTTTAAACGCTTCGGCCAATGAAGGATAGAACCGTGGGCTTTTTAGATGATATACACCTGGGGGGACCTGGCTCTGACGTGAGGATGGCCGAGCTGCCGTCAGGTCGAGTGTCAGTCCGCGGCAGCGCAACTCCTCCACCGCAGCCGGCTGTTCGACAAAACTCACTGCGCAGCCGATAAGCGCTAATGCCCCGCCGATGTATGTTCCAATCGCACCTGCTCCAAAAACGAGCACTCGCAACGATTGTGTCACTGCAGCATATCTCCTGTGTTGTCAAAATTCCAGATGCGCCAGGCATGACGCGAGCGGTCGTATGTTAGGTCGAGAAAACCGGTATTGCCAAACTTGAACCGCGCTCCTTGGTAATTGGGCTGTAAGGGAAGATGCAGCACGTTGAACAAGAACATGTTGAGGATACCTGCATGGGCGACAATCAGAACACGCTGAGGCGGGGCATCCAACAATTTTTGTAAGTTCCGTCCAGCGCGCAGATAAACTTCCAGCAGGCTTTCTCCGATCTGGCCGTAGCGCGTGTACGGGGTATGAAGAGCAGGTGGCGGAAAGGCTCGATTGGCCTCTTCGCTGCGCATACCGGCAATCAGGCCATTGTTAAGCTCCATCCAGTCATTGTCCAACTCAAGGGATATCTTGAGCGCTGCACATAGAATTTCTGCTGTCTGGCGAGCGCGTTGCAATGGGCTGGAAATACACCGGTCAAAGGTCCTGCCTTCCCGTTGCCAGCGTTGGGCCAGTGCCTGCGCCTGACGAAGACCGCGTTCGGTCAACGGAAAATCGGCTTGCCCTTGGAAGCGGTCCTCCAAATTCCCAACCGATTCTCCGTGCCGGAGAAGGGTGAGGAAATACAACTCGGACTCCATTGGCTTTGGATTCTATCACGAGAAGAACGACTTGCAGATGATCGACTTGCAGATGATTAAGTGCAGAGGGATATTGTCCCACAAAGTGTTTGCGAATTTGATCAGGTGCTTTCCTGGCCGGACATCCTGCTTTTGCTTGTCTATCTTCTCAAGCCTATCCGGGTTGTACCAACAACAGCCACCATGCTCGCTCCGGCCCGGCCTTGCTTGTCACCCCTCGCATCCCCGCCACACGTCGATGGTCATTCCACACACCTTGTCTGTCTTCCGCACCCAGAAGCCGTCCACGCCAAGAACACGCACTCGCCCAGGCAACCTCAGCCGCTTCAATGCTCTCCAAGCCGCTTCACATCCCGCCAGGCGCTCGCCCGTCCCACATCCACCCCAAGCAACTTACACAGGCTAACCACCTTACGCACCGCTAGTCCCATCCCCCATAGCAACCCGCATAGCTGCACCAAGCGCTCACTCCGCCGCCACCGCATCACCCCTTCAGGGTCATGCTGGAACGTCCGCCTGCAGTGCGTACAGCGGTCGCGATAAGCCGTGACCGTACGTTCTCCCTGCATGTCCAGCACACGCTTCGACCGGCTGTCCGGCGTTGCAACACTACATGACCACAATCAGGACAAGCCGATGGACGCCCTGTAGGCCGATAAGTCACCTGGGGAAAGTGAAGCTCTACCTTATACATGGCTTTTTGAAACCCATTCTACCCCGACCTCATCACCCACCAAGACGTAGAGGGACAGCATTCGTAAAATCTCGATCTTTCAAACTTGGTGCATCAGTCTTGCGGAAAGATGCCGTAGAAGCTTGAACTTGTGGGATGGGAAGTGAGGGCGAGGTCGGTCAACTGTATCAAAGCAGAATTGCTGCACAGAGCCAAAAATCGGACAACAACAACAAATTCTTTGGTATAATTCGCCCGCTTGATTTGGAGAGGTCGCGTAGTCTGGCCTAGCGCGCACGCCTGGAGAGCGTGTTCCCCGCAAGGGGACGCGGGTTCAAATCCCGCCCTCTCCGCCTTGACAGCCTTTTCCGGCGAAAAGGCTGTTTTTCGTTCTTCATCACCTGCGTTTATAATACCTGCATGTCTGTTCTTTTTCTCAAACCCGGTCGTGAAAAATCGCTTCTCCGACGGCACCCTTGGATTTTTTCCGGTGCGGTAGCCCGTGTGGAGGGCGCCCCTGCGCCGGGCGCAACAGTTGATGTGTGCTCGGCAGAGGGCAAATTTCTTGCCCGTGCCGCTTACTCGCCACACTCGCAAATCCAAGGGCGGGTTTGGACATTCGAGCCAGAGCAAACTGTAGACGCCGATTTTCTACGCCGACGAGTGCGCGCTTCCCTCCGTGCCCGTCACTTGCTTGGCTTAGAAGACACCACCAATGCCGTGCGGTTGGTGCATGCCGAATCAGACGGCCTACCCGGTCTTATCGTGGACAAATATGCCGATGTCCTTGTGGTTCAGTTCCTCGCTTGGGGAGTCGAATATTGGCGTCAGACGTTGATCGAAATATTGTGCGAAGAGACCGGCTTACAAGCCATCTATGAACGTTCAGACGCTGAGGCACGTGCCTTAGAAGGTTTATCGATGCGCACAGGATGGATACGTGGCTCATTCTTGGAGACGCGACGCCTCATTCAAGAGAACGGCTTGCACTTCCAGGTTGACCTGGCTTCTGGTCACAAGACCGGTTTCTACCTCGACCAGCGTGCTAACCGCTTGCGAGTACGGGCGCTCGCCGCCGGGCGAGAGGTGCTGGATTGCTTCTGCTACACCGGCGGGTTCAGTATCAATGCCCTGGCTGGCGGTGCAAAGTCAGTGCTTTCGGTCGACTCTTCTGCTGAGGCCTTATCGCTTTGTCGCCTGCACGTTGCCGAAAACAATCTTCCAATCGGGCGACATGCCACCATCGAAGGCGATGTCTTTTCCCTCCTACGCAAATTTCGCGACGAAGGCCGTTCCTTTGACTTGATTGTGCTTGACCCACCCAAATTTGCCCCGACCGCTGCCCAGGCCGGAAAGGCCGCTCGCGGCTATAAAGATATTAATCGACTGGCCTTCAAGCTTCTCCGTCCCGACGGATTTTTGGTCACCTTCTCTTGTTCGGGTGGAGTGGATGCTGCGCTTTTCCAGAAAATTGTCGCTTCTGCCGCCTTAGATGCCGGTGTGGACGCCCAAATCGTAGAAACTCTCACCCAAGCCGCTGACCACCCGATCAGCCTACACTTCCCAGAGGGCGCCTATCTGAAAGGTCTAGTCTGTCTGAAACGTGCATGAAAGCAGGCGCGTTTCTTGTTCACTCCTTATCTCTCCAAGAGGAATGAGCATGTCTCGCCTTGCTCACCGATTCGGATTTCTCATCCTTTTCCTCTTGTTGCTCACCGCCTGTGCGCCTCAGCCAACAGATTGGCGCGTCATCACCCACCCCGATGGACCGCTCTACGTTGGCGATTGGGTCAGTTTTGAGATTCTAGCGCCGCCAGGAGAAGAGGTCGACGGGAAGACCGTCACGGTCTCTTTCGGTGAACAAATGCTCGGCTCGGCAACGTTCACCCCTTCTGGCATCGGGCGGCGTGTACAAGCAACCCTGTGGTGGGTTTGGGATACACGCCAACTCTCGCCAGGGCGGTATCGTCTGGACTTCCGTCTGGATGACAAACTGACTTGGTCTAAGACTATCCGCTTGCATCCGGCCGAGCAGGTTCCTCCGCCTGAACCGGCTACTTGGCAAGAGCGCGAAACAGAATGCTGCCGCTTATACTATATCAGCGGGACAGACGCCGCACGCGATATTGAAGTGCTTGCCAAGCTGGTAGATGCCGAATCGCGCACTGTTTGTGAGCTGATGGGTGCCCAACCGGTTGAGCGGATTATCATCTACTTTATGCCGCGCATCATCGGACATGGTGGTTTTGCCTGGAATGGGCTTTATCTTTCCTACTTGGATGATGGATATGTCGGTGGCGATATAGCGGTCGTCTTGCGTCACGAATTCGTGCACGCGTACGATAATCAACTCGGAGGCACATGCCGTCTCTCGATTTTCCAAGAAGGACTGGCAACCCTGCTAACCGGAGGCCATTTTAAACGGGAGCCGATTCTCGCGCGGGCATCTGCTTTGCTAGACCTAGGCTGGTATTTGCCGCTTGAACCTTTGACCGATGATTTCTACAACCAACAGCATGAAATCGGCTATCTCCAGGCAGCTGCACTGGTCGAATATCTGCGTGCTCAATACGGTGCGGAGCGCTTTGACGCTTTCTACCGCAGTATGGATTGCACTGCCGGTGAGACACCCTCCAAAATCTTGGACAGCGCGCTACGTCGTAAATTCGGCCTGACACTCGTGGAGCTAGATCAGGCCTTTCGAGCCTATCTCGAAGCTCAGCCAGATGACCTAGCTGCGCGCCAAGACCTGGAGACAACGGTTGCCTACATGGACACGGTTCGCCGCTATCAACGTGTCTTCGACCCTTCCGCTTATTTCCTCACCGCCTGGCTTCCCGATGGGGAACAAATGCGGCAACGGGGTATTGTCGCCGACTTCACCCGCCGGCCGCAAAGATTGCCTAACCTGTACTTAGAATCACAGCTGCGCCGGGCACATGCACAGTGGTTTGCCGGAGAATACGAGGCCGCTTTACACACCTTGGAACGGATCAATCACCTGCTCACTTGGGCCGAGCAGCTTCGTTCGTTCTTTCCATAAGCAGCGTTTCTCCCCCGAACTTTTATCCCTCTTACATCCCAAAGAAAACGCTCTTGCGCCCGCGGTAAAATCAAGTGACAAGTGTCTTCGCTCACCACCAACACGCCACACCCTAAGCGGCCTGCTGCAAGAATAACAGAACTACCCCGAAGCCTTTCTGCCCGATCTACTACTATTCAAGTACGGAAAGGAGCCTGCATGCTCATCCACTCTGCTTCTCAACTTTTGACCCTCACACCAGAGCCACAACGTGGCGCAGCTCTAGGAACGCTCAACATGATTGAAGACGGCGCAGTGCTCATCGAAGGGGAAACCATCGTTGCTGTCGGGCGCACTGCTGAGCTGCTCGACGCTGCACCGCCCGAAGAGCGATTGGATGCCTCCGGCTGCGTCGTAATGCCCGGTTTTGTTGACCCGCATACCCACCTAGTCTGGGCGGGTAATCGCGCTGCCGAATTCGAACTGAAAATGGCTGGCGCAAAATATCTGGATATCTTGGCCGCCGGTGGCGGGATTCTCTCTACTGTGCGCAAAACGCGCCAGGCTTCGCTCGAACAACTCCTCGCCGAGACACGCCCTCGCCTGCGTACCATGTTTGCCTACGGGACGACTACCGTTGAGGTCAAGACCGGTTATGGCTTAGAAACCGAAACCGAAATCAAACTCCTCCAAGCGATTTTGGCTCTGGATGCCGAAGGTCCCATCGATCTCGTCCCCACCTTCCTCGGCGCCCATGCGATTGCCCCCGAATTCAGCGGTCGTCCTCAGGCCTACACCGACTGTCTTTGTCAAGAGATGTTACCAGCGGTGCGCGCTTGGTGGCAGGAAAGTGCTCCGAGCCGTCCGCTTCCCTTCGTGGATGTCTTTTGCGAGAACAAGGCATTCGACTTGGAGCAATCGCGACAGATTCTCAGCCGCGCCAAAGAGTTAGGCTTTCCGCTCAAGATTCATGCGGACGAATTCGACAACCTGGGTGGGGTCTCCTTGGCGGTCGAATTGGGCGCCGTCTCGGCTGACCACTTGGTCAAAACCTCTCAGGCCGATATTGCCGCTTTAGGGCGTTCGGACACCGTAGCCGTCTCCCTACCTTGTACTCCTTTTGGCCTAGCTGAAAACGAATACACCCCAGCGCGCTCCATCCTGGAGCAGGGCGGCATTTTGGCTTTGGCAACCGATTGCAACCCCGGCACGGCCTGGTGCGAGTCGATGCAATTTGTCCTTGCTTTGGCCTGCCGTGCCCTCAAGCTGACCCCTGCACAGGCAATCGCCGCGGCGACCATCAACGCCGCTCATGCTTTGCGTCTCGCTGACCGGATTGGTTCTCTCCATCCGGGCAAGCAAGCTGATTTGCTGATTCTCTCCGTTCCCGATTACCGCATGCTTGGTTATCGCTTCGGAGTCAACCTCGTCCGCCAGGTGGTCAAGCGCGGCCGGGTGTATCCGGTTCCGTAGGCATCCGTGGCACACCCTTACAACCGTTTGCATCGACTTCCCACTCAGGTATAATACCTCTGATGATTGAACTCGACATCCCCGGTCGCGGCCGGATACAACTCAAACACCTAGTTCTAGACGTCAACGGCACGTTGGCTGTGGACGGTCAGTTGATCGACGGCATCGTTAAACGGTTGGCTGCGCTGCGCGACCGCCTGGAGATTCATTTGCTCACGGCTGATACCCACGGTCGGCAGGCGCGCATCGATGAGCAACTGAATCTAAAAGCCGTCCGACTCACGCCGGGAAACGAAGCCTCTCAAAAAGGAGATTTCGTTGACCACCTAGGGAGCGCCTTCACAGCAGCCATCGGTCAGGGCGCAAACGACGCCGAAATGCTTCGCCGCGCCGCTCTGGGAATATGTGTTCTCTCGCCCGAAGGCACTGCCGTTGAGACTCTACTTGCCGCCGATTTGGCCGCTCCAGATATCTTCACCGCTCTCGATTTGTTCGAAAAACCCTTACGGATTGTAGCGAGTTTGCGGAAATGACCTTGCCTGAAGACCCTAACCAGACCCCACCGGCTGAACAAGCGGACGCTTCAGCAGAAACACCGCCGGTCGAATTCCCCGAGACGTTCGACCTGCCTGAAGATTTTACTCCTCTCATACGTCCGGATGAGTTAAACTCCCCCTCTCGCGCCCGCAGACGGCGCGCCCGTCGCACCCTGATTGTGCCCACCGAGGACGAGCGCGCTGCTTTGCTCAAAACGTTAGCACGACGCGCTTTCCCCTCGTTCGAGTTCTTCCTTTTGGCGGCACTGAGTGGTGCACTACTCGGCCTAGGGTATCTTTTTGATGCGCAAGCCTTGCTCCTGCTCGGTGTCCTGGTTGCCCCGTTACTCACTGCCTGGGCGGGTCTGACCCTGGCTGCAACCACCGGCGGCTGGCGATTCTTCTGGGAGACGTTCATCAGCCTGTCGATCGCTCTTGGCCTCGTTGCGGGGACAAGCGCCCTGGTCGGCCTGCTCGGACGTGCGGCCCTACCCCGCCCCCTCTTCCAAGCAGATCTTCATAGTCATCTGTGGTGGCCCGATTTGCTCCTGACAGCAGGCGGCGCAATCTGGATGGTATGGACGTTTGCACGCCAGCAAGAGCGTTACTTCCTGCCGAATGCCTTGCTGGCTTATGCGTTCTTCCTACCGGTTGCCGCTGCGGGTTTTGGCGCAGGAATTGGACTGTCACAAGTCGGAGTCAACGGCCTATTGGTCGTTCTCACTCATTTAGGCTTGGCGACTTTGCTTGGCATGGCGACCTTTTTTGCCTTGCGCTTCAAGCCGCTGTCCGGCTTTGGCTTTCTCATGCCGATCGGCGTTGGTCTGGTCAACCTAACTTTGCTCGTCATGCTGACGGGGCTAGGAGGATGGTTGGTCTCCCGTTTGCAAGAATCGTCTGGCGCCTATCAAACGACACCGGTCATGCTGGCCTCCCCCACCCCTGGTCTGCCGCCCTCGCCCACCCCTGGCGCACCGACGCGCACCTTTACCCCTCTCCCCAGTGAGACGCCCACGCCTACTCTGACGCCCACAGCCACGCCGGTCTATGCGGTCATCGCCGCTTCCACCGGTGGAGGCGCCCTAGTGCGTGAAGAACCAGCCTTCGGTAAGGTCATCGTCACGCTGAACAACGGCTTGCAAGTCGAAGTCTTGCCGGAAATTCAGGTTGTAGACACTATCCCTTGGGTTCGCATCCGATTGCAGGATGGACGCGAGGGATGGGTGCTGCAAGGTGTTCTGCGTGCAGCTACCCCCGTTCCAAGCGCAACCTCTACGCTCACCCCAACGCCCACTCGTTGAATTTCTCTCCAGGAGTCTTGCTATGACGATTCATTTCGGCACCGATGGTTGGCGTGCCGTCATTTCCGATACCTTCACCTTTAGCAACTTGCGTATGCTAACACAGGCCATCGCCGATGCGGTCGCCTCGGACCATTGGGATAAATCCGGAAATGGAGGCCCACGTCCCGACCCACGCAAGATGGTCGTTGGATACGATACCCGCTTCCTCTCCGATCGCTACGCAATTGAAACGGCGCGTGTGCTGGCCGCTAACGGTTACACAGTTTACCTGGCGCAAGCCGATGCTCCAACCCCGGCTATCTCCTATGCCGTCAAGCATTTACAGGCGATCGCCGGCATCATGATTACTGCTTCGCACAATGCTCCACGCTATAACGGCGTCAAACTCAAAGCCGCTTACGGCGGCTCAGCTTTGCCTGAACAGTGTCATCGGGTAGAAGTCTACCTGAACGACAACGAGGCGCGCGGGCGCGGCCCTAACCTGATGGATTTTGAACAAGCGCGCGCCCAGGGACTGATTCAAAAATTCAACCCGTTGACCGCTTACTTTGAACATCTCCATAAGCTCATCCGAACCGACCTGATCGCCGAAAACCCGCAACGCTTTGTGGTCGATTCGATGCACGGGGCCGGACGCGGTGTCATCAAATCGTTTTTACAAGGCACCGGCTGTGAAATCACCGAAATCCGCGGCGATATGAATCCGGGCTTTGGTGGCGTGCATCCCGAACCGATTGCCCGCTATCTGGGGGCACTTGCGGGCGCAATTGGCAGCGGCATGGGGAGCTTTGGACTCAGCACCGATGGGGATGCCGACCGAATTGGCGCTATGGACGAAACCGGTGCGTTTGTAGACCCGCACAAAATTATGGCACTGGCGCTGAAGTATCTGGTCGAGGTGCGCGGGATGAGCGGTGTTGTTGTCCGCACCGTTTCGACGACTCGCATGATTGACCGCTTATGTCAGCGCTATGGCCTAAAACTCTACGAAACGCCGGTTGGCTTCAACCATATCGCTGAGCATATGCTCACAGAAGACGTCCTCATCGGCGGCGAGGAATCTGGTGGTATCTCCTTTAAAGGCCACATCCCCGAAGGCGATGGTCCGTTGATGGGCCTGCTCCTGGTGGAGATGATAGCCGTCCGCCGGAAAACGTTACGCGCTCTGGTAGAAGAGCTATTGGCTGAAGTCGGGCCAGCCTTTTATGAACGTACTGACCTCCGTTTGAACCGTCCGGTGGAAAAAGCCAAAATGACCGAACACCTCGTCCGCTCAGCTCCGGCTGAAATCGGTGGGCAAAAGGTGATGCATGTGTTCAAACTAGACGGAGTCAAATATCTGCTGGCCGACGATTCCTGGCTACTGATCCGCCCTTCGGGGACCGAACCGGTGTTGCGGGTCTACGCCGAGGGACGCACGCGCGAGATAGTGCGCGCCTTGCTCGATTATGGAGAGTCCGTTGCCGCTGATGTGACATGAGACAGGGTGAGTTCGATAAGTTCAGATGATGCTTGCGGAATCTCCTGCCATAGATGTTTGCGGAAGAGGGCACAAAAACTCTTCACAAACATCGGCTCAATTTGCAAACCGCGAAGACAGACCACCGAACTTTTGCCCGACATCAGCCTAGGATCTTGACTGCTCAGTTAAAACGCGTCAGAATTGCTGGTGTTTTTACCCGGTTTATCCTATTTGGCAGGAGCAGTATCTTGAAGGTTTACCTGGACATGGTTGGCTGCCGCCTGAATCAGGCGGAGATAGAACGCTTAGGTCGAGAATTCCGCGCCACCGGTCATCAGATCGTTGCCGGCGCAGGCGAAGCGGATTTGACCATCATCAACACCTGCGCAGTGACTGCTGAAGCAGCGGCGGATTCACGGAGCAAAATCCGCCAAGCTGCGCGCCTAGGCGCCAAGCGAATTATTGCAACCGGCTGCTGGGCGACCCTTGAACCTGAAGCTGCGCTACGCCTTCCAGCAGTGGAACGTGTGGTCCCGAACGCGGACAAAGAGCATCTGACAAGCACCGTCCTAGGATTACCGCCTGAAGCGTTCGACCTTGAACCGTTGGCGCGTCAGCCACTCCCTGGGTTGCGCGCCCGCACCCGCGCTTTCATCAAAGTTCAAGATGGATGCAACAATGCCTGCACGTTCTGCATCACCACCATCGCTCGCGGTGCGTCCCGTTCGCGCCCCGTGGCAGACATTATCCAAGATATCCGAGCTGCCCTGGAAGGCGGGACACAGGAGGTGGTGCTCACCGGAGTCCATCTTGGCGCCTGGGGTGAGGATTTCTCTCCCCCACAACATCTGGCCGACTTGGTTGCTGCGCTCTTGACAGCTTTACCCATCCCGCGTCTCCGCCTCTCTTCGCTCGAACCGTGGAATCTGAACGAACGCTTCTTCGAGCTTTGGCAAGATACGCGCTTGTGCCGTCATCTGCATCTGCCGCTGCAATCCGGCAGCCCGAGTGTCCTGCGGCGGATGGCGCGCAAGACTACACCGGAACAATTTCTCGCTTTGGTCGAAGCGGCACGCCGGATGATTCCTGAAGTTGCGATCACGACCGACATCATCGTTGGCTTTCCGGGGGAAAGCGAGCGTGAATTTGCCGAGACCCTCCAGTTCATTCGTGCCCTTGAGCTGGCAGGAGGACATGTGTTCACCTACTCGGCGCGGCCAGGCACGGCGGCAGCGCGCATGCGCGGCCGGGTGCACGGCGAAATCGCCCGTCAGCGGAGCGCTATGCTGCGACAAACATTAGCCGAATCGTCAGCGCGTTACCGTCGGCGTTTCCTAGGACGCACAATGGAAGTGCTTTGGGAATCGGCAAGCCGACTAGATGAACGAGGTTGGCTGCTCGAAGGTCTGACCGACAATTATCTGCGCATCACGGCCTACGCCCCTTGGCCGCGCTGGAATCGAATCGACCCGGTGTTCCTGGAACGCGAAACCGAAGACGGCTTACACGGCCAGATTGTACCAGAGGTGCTTCGAGTGCCGGGCGAACAAGATAGCGAGATACCAAGCTTGCAAAAGCAAGCCGTCCCCCCCTCGTAAAGCAGTCAACAAACAGGACCCAAGTAGGATGTCACAGTCTAGCCAGAGACAAAAATCTGTGCTAGACAGAACACTGCCTTAGAAAGCTGTGCTCTAAGTTTCGGTCTCCCCTTCGTCCAGAGTAAGCCAGGAGAGGTCGGCTTTGATCTGAAGGAGGTAACGACGACGAAGAATGTCCAGAGGGAGCCATTGCCCCTCTTCCTGAAAATACCAATGTTCCCAGCCATTACAAGGTGCGCCGCCGGCGTAGTGGCTTCCGGCACGATGAATGCTCCCCTCAAAACCATCTTCCGTGCGTAACCGTCCCTCCGGCTTGATGAGGGCGCGACGGGAAGGATCTTTATCAAAGAGGAGGACTTGCCCAGGCTGAAGAAAGCCGTTTTCGAGCAAGACAGAGAAGGGAACTTGCGGCGCTTTTCTGCGCGCACCCTGTACGTCAAAAACTGCTGGGTCGAACGGTTCAGGCTGGATGGCGTCAATTCGCCGTTGGGCGGCGAGGATGTATTTTTCCTCTCGCTCGATGCCAATCCAATAGCGATGTAGCCGTTTCGCAACGACGCCGGTGGTGCCACTGCCGAAGAAAGGATCTAGTACCACATCGCCGGGATTGCTGGAAGCCAGGATGACTCGGTACAGCAAGGCCTCTGGTTTTTGCGTTGCATGGAGCTTTTGTCCGCTTTCATCCTTCAAACGTTCTGCTCCGGTCGCCAAGGGGAATAGCCACCAATCTGAGCGCATTTGCTTCCCATCGTTGAGCGCTTTCATAGCATGGTGGTTAAAGGTGTACTTCGCCCCTTTGCCTGTGCTGGCCCAGATGAGCGTCTCGTGGGCGTTGGTGAAGCGCACGCCATGAAAATTCGGCATCGGATTGGTCTTGATCCAGATGACGTCGTTCAAAATCCAGAAACCTAAATCCTGTAGGATTTTACCGATCCGAAAGATGTTATGGTAAGAACCAATCACCCAGATCGAACCGGTGGGCTTAAGGACGCGCTTGCAAGCCATCAACCAGCGTTGAGTGAATTCATCATAAGCGGCAAACGACTCAAAGTGGTCCCAAGCTTCTTCTACGGCCTTCACTTTTGTCATGTTAGGCCGGTGGAGTTCACCCTGCAATTGCAGGTTATAGGGTGGGTCGGCAAAAATCAGGTCAATGGATTGTTCGGGCAAGGAATTCAGGACGTCAACACAATCGCCCTGGAGAATTTGATCGAGCGGTAGGTTCATAGGAGCGTCTCCTCCACCTCGCTCACTCCCTGCCAGGCAGTGGGGTCTTCAGATGAGAGGAACTTGGGGCCGGGACCGCCGGGGCGCAAGAGGTCTTCTGTGCGACAACCCAGGACGGCTTTGGCCGCCTCGAGACCCGAGGATGTTGCGCCCGCTACACCGTGGCTGGTTGTGCTGGCTCCACAGAGGAACAAACCGTCAAACTCGGTACGTGCGGTGAAACCAAGTGGCCCGACCTGGGAGGGGGATTTTTCGATGCCGTACAGGTTCCCGCGCGTGGCATTCAGATAGTGTTCGTTGGTTAGCGGCGTGCCCAAGCTCCAGAAGACAATCCTTTGGCTCAAACCAGGAATGCGTTTCTCCAAGCCGCGCACCATACGCCAAGCCAGGTCTTCTTTGAGCGCTTGGTAATCCGCCGGTCGTGCTCCGGGTTGGCTCTTGGCCCAGCGGACGAACGCATCATAGGAGACGAAAGCAAACGCTTCGCAGGTGTGATGTCCGGCCGTGGGGCCATGGTGATGCATCTTGGAGGGGTCTTTAAGCGTCGTAACGGTCAAGAACATGCCTGGTGGGGTTTCCTGATGCAGGAGGGCATCGGTTAGGCCATCGGCGTAGATTCGGTCGACATCGGCATGATCGTAATACCAGAAATTGCCCGAATCCAGGCCGGCCGCACGCAGATCCATGTCGGTTGCAAAAAACAAGCTCAGACAAGAGGTGGAATAGGTCAGCCCATCCAGTTTGCGCCGCAGGCGAGGAGAGAGAGCTTCGCGCCCGATGAGTTGACCGAACGTCACCTCGGGATCTGCGTTAGAGATGACGATACTGGCGCGGATGTCTTCTCCGGAGGCAAGTTTGACCCCGAGCACACGTTTGCCCTCCAGCAAAATCCGTTGTACGCGGGACTTGAGACGAAGCTCACCACCGGCGCGCTTGAGGGCGCGTACGAAGGCACGCGGCAAGGCAAATGCACCACCCTGAGGGTAGTATGCGCCTTCCAAGTAGTGATAGGTGATGCCGGCGTGCATAAAAGCCGAGACTCGTGACGGCGGAAGGCCGTGGTCACCTGCCTGCCCCGAAAGGACACCACGCAGCAGAGGATCATGAATATGAGCCTCGAGCAAATCTGCGCCGGTCGCGCGTGCCCACTTGAGCAGGTTGGTCAGCCCTTTCGCGGCAGAAATAGGCTTATCCAGGCTGCCCAAAGCGCGTAGACCTTCCATCATAGCAAACATATCACGGAAGTAGCCGTCAATCCCCTCTGCTTCGTGTGGGAAATGGCGCTTCAAGGTTTCGATGAGTTGCTCGCGGCCCTTAGGAAAATCGATGCGCCTCTCGCCAATCACGATGTGATCGTAGCCATTCGGGTTGAGTTCGCAAAAGGTTAAGTCCTGCGACACGCCCAGTCCATCATAGATACGCCTCAGGCCGCCACCTTCCTGCAGGTCTCCGATATAGTGGACGCCTGGGCTAAAGCGATAGCCCTGGAGGGTGAATGAATGCGTCCAACCACCCGGACGGTCGTGCTGTTCCAAGACGAGCACCTTTTTGCCGGCTTGTGCCAAGGCAACGGCTGCGGTGAGACCACCTGCCCCCGAACCGATAACAACGACATCGTAGTCCATTTCAACAACTTTTGTCTATCAAGGTAATAACATCTTCCTTGTTGGGCACGATGCACAAGAACTCAAAGTTCTCTTCGCCGATATTTTGATACCAATGCCGCGCTCCTTCAGGGATGAAAATGACATCCCCAGCCTGAACCTCGAATTCTTGGCCGTCGATGCTGATACGAGCGCGCCCGCGCAACACATACTGTTCGTGTTCTACTGTATTCGTGTGCTCAGGCATGCCGCCCCCAGGGGCCATGACGAATCGTCGCATTGTAAAGTTCGGCCCTTTGAGCAAGACTTGCAAAGTGGTGTAATCGCCGGCTTTGACCGGTTGAGCAGGGACATCCGAACTATGAATCACGGACATATTCTTTGCCTCCTTTCTCAAACAGATTAACCGTCCCGGCCTGAACGTGCCAGATTTCGGTTTGTTCGATGAAGGGTTGGGTAAACAAACTCAAATCGGTTGTGCTCAGCAATGCCTGTTCAAGTGTCTCTAAATAGGCAAGTAAGTCGGCGCGACGCTGTCGGTCAAGCTCGGCCATGACCTCATCTAGCAGGAGCACCGGCCATTCGCCTGTTTTCTGTTGCATCCACGCAACTTCGGCCAATTTGAGTGCCAAGAGTGCCGTGCGCACCTGGCCGCGCGAACCGTAATCGCCTAGGTCGATTTGATTGGCCAGAAAACGCACTTCGTCTCGGTGCGGGCCGAGCGTCGTGACGCCGCGGGCAATTTCTCCACTGCGGGCTTGTCCAAGCGCTTCCAAGAAACCGTTGCGGATCTCCTCTTCGCTCAGCCCAGAGCGGTCGACCACAGTCTCCAGACGAAGCGCTATCTGCCCGTTAGGGCGTGCTGGGTCATAGGCAGGCTGGTAGCTCAGGCGCAGGATTTCTTGTCCCCGAGTTAGGGCATAATGAATTGGGCGCGCCAAGGCCTCAATTTCTTGGATAGCCGAGATGCGCGCTCGGATGAGCTTTGCGCCGGGGCAGACGAGGGCTTCATCCCAAAAATCAAGTTGCGTTGGGTCACCACCACGCTCATTCAAGGTCTTAAGTAGAGCATTGCGCTGGGCCAAGGCTTGCGTGTATTCGGTCAGAGCGCTGGCGTACCCTGGGATGGTCTGCGCCAGCGCCAGATTCAGGTACCGGCGCCGGTCTTCCGGCGCTCCTTCGATGATTTGGGTCATTTGAGGGACAAAGATCACTGCATTGAAATGGCCAATGGCCTCCGCCACCGAACGTTTGACACCATCTAGGAGAATCTCCTTGCGCAGGCGCTGTCCATTAAGAGGACCAACCGGTTCAAGGATGAGACGAACTTCTAAGCGATGGGCGCCATCTCGACGGCGATATTCTGCGACCAAGCGTGCTACTGCCAAAGGTTCGCGCGCCGCAACGGCATTGACCAGCTGCCGGTCAATGTGTGTCTGAAACGAGGTGAAAGCCGCCAGGAAATAGATGGCCTCCAGCAGGCTTGTCTTGCCTTGCGCATTGCTCCCTACTAGCAAAATAACCCGCCGAGGAACTTCTAGGTCCAGGCGGGCAAACAAGCGAAAATTCGTCAGAGAGATTCGGGTCAGATACATCCTTGACAGGTATGAGCCAATCGTGCCTGTTAGGTTAAACGCTGTCGCTGGTCATCTCTTCAGGAGCCAAGGACCAGAGGCGAACGGCGCGGTCTGTGAAAAGGATGCCCTCAAGATGATCAATTTCGTGCTGGAAGATGCGTGCTGTCCACCCTGTCACCTTGAGTTTGACCGGCTGACCACGGCGGTTCTGACCACGCACGATGAGAGCACGGGCGCGCTCAACTTCTCCTTGGACCCCAGGGATAGAGAGACAACCTTCAACGCCCACCTCGGTCTCAACCGACATTTCCTTGATTTCCGGATTGACGACGACGTAGAGGCGCTTGGGGGCATTTTCATCGTCTTCGTTTTCGGGGTATTCCACAACAATGACACGTTGCAACACACCGACCTGGGGCGCAGCCAGGCCGACTCCAGGCGCAGCGCGCATGGTTTTGATCATGTCCTCAATCAAACGTTGCAGTTCTGGACCAAAGTCAGTCACCTTTTTTGCTTTGCGTCTCAGAACGGGGTCGGGGACGGTCACGATTTCACGAATTGCCATACACCACCAAAAGTTGTTTTTGAGTGCTTATTTTACCATTCTCGGTCAGATTTTTTCTTTTCCGGCGCAGAGGGCGGCGATTCAGGGGGCGGTGGCGCAGGGGTGGCTTGCTCCGTGCGAAAGGCTTGTTCGCTACGATAGTAGGCGGCAAACCAATCGGCAAAGCGTTCGCGTTCGGCGCGTTCTTTTTCTTGCTCTTTGCGTGCCAGGCGCTCTAACCGGCGTCGTTCAATGTCATCCTGGACGGCTGCCGGGTTGGAGACATCTTCAAAGACCATTTGCTTGCCGCCGCCAATCGTGATTTTGACATCACCGTAATTCAGGAGTAATTCTAACAAACCATGCCGCTCGTACTCGATGCTGAGGATATTGTCCAAAGAAGCCATATCACTGGTCATTTGACCAAATGGGGTTTTATCGATATCCATAATCTGTTCC
>JANWWB010000431.1 GCA_025056515.1 Anaerolineales bacterium | reverse complement strand
CGTGCCAAATAAGGACAAGCAACGTCGCCGCAAATGGCTGCTCTTTGTCCTCATCGGTCTCGATTGGCAACCCAAAACGGTCTATCGACGCTATCGCACCCGTTTCGGTATTGAGACTTCGTATCGCATCTTGCGACGCGTTCGCGTCAAGACAACATCACGCAATCCGGCGCTTCGCTTCTTCTTGCTGGGCTTTGCGTTACTCTTGGTGAATATCTGGGCCTTTCTTCGTTGGTTCGTGGCTCGCATCCCAGGACGTGGACCACATCGATTGAAGCCGATCCGCTTCCAATTCCAGGCTTTCATCTGCCTGCTGAGACGTGCAATTGAGCAAATCTACGGCGTTGTCATGGCGCTACCCTTACCTGCTCAACTGCCAAATTCGTGAACTACTGATTTTGTTTCTTCCCTTTGTTCTTTTCGGTGGTTCTGTTTGGACCTCCGTTTTCGCAGGAAGAAGACCGATTGATCTCTCCGTCGTTTCCAATCCGCCTTATGCTTTGATAGCCTTTTTCGTCATCCTGTTCACCGCCGGGCCTTTCCAGGAGGAGTTCGGCTGGCGGGGTTACGCGCTGCCCCGGTTGCAATCTCGCTTTGACGCCTTGACCTCCAGCGTCATCTTGGGCTTTTTCTGGTGGCTGTGGCATCTGCCGGCCGTTTTCATTCCGGGCAGGTTCATGACCGACGATCCTGTTGTTTTCTTGTCGCTGTTGGTCGTGATTACACTGACGTCTATTCTGTTCACCTGGATTTACAACAACACCAACGGCAGCGTTCTGGCGGCCATCTTGACGCATACCGCGATGAATTGGTCTATCTGGTCGGCCATGCCGAGCATGAAGATAGACCTGCCTACCAGCGGCTTCATGATTGCCTTCCTGGCAATTGCGGTGCTGGTCATTGTCAGAATATGGGGAGCGGCTCATCTGAGCCGTGGGCAAGATGGATCGGGGCGATGATATAATAATATCTTGTTGAGTTTTTGACATTTTCATATTATTATCCGATATAATAACTTTAGATAGAAATGTAATCATGTCCAACCAATCGTCTTTTTTCGACGCGATTATTCTGATAACAAAAGAAGGTATGGGTTCTGCTGATGTATCATTACAGCATAAACTTCTCGATACCTATCTCAAACTTCTGATGGAGAATGATTCGCTGCCGGCCGCTATCTGTTTCTATACAGATGGAGTCAAATTAGTAGTTGAAGGTTCTCCATTTTTGGAACGTCTCTCCCAAATCGAACAGAAAGGTGTTCGCCTAATTATCTGTTCAACCTGCCTGAATTACTTTGGTCTTTCAGAAAAAGTGCGTGTTGGCATTGTCGGTGGAATGACAGATATTCTTGAAGCCCAAATTAAAGCAAACAAGGTCATAACGCTTTGAGCGCTCCCGCCGTCTTGGCCGAGTCCACCACTGCGAGGCCGAAAGCGAGCGTCCTTTGTCCTCGCCTTCGGCCCTCTCTCGAAAAGGGCAAGAAAGCACAAAGGGCGAAAAAATCCTCCGCCTTCCCTCCCGGCCTCCAGCCCCAGTCACACCAAACGCCAAACCCCGCTACCCGTTACCCGTACCCACAACCGGCCCTTCTAGGCAGAGCAAACGCCCCTCGTGCTCGCAGGAACCGCACAGCCCCAGGCCGCAGCGCATGTACGCCTCCCAAGAGAGCTGCGCCGGCACCCCATAGTCCTGCGCCAACGCCGTTAGCGCCGTCAGCATCCCGTGCGGCCCACAACCGTAGAGGGTATCCACGGCCCTCGTTGCCAGCAGCGGCTCTACCGCCGCCGTCACCAGGCCGCGCATGCCCAGGCTGCCATCCTCGGTCGTCACGACCACGCGGGCGCCTTCATCGGCCAAGCGACGACGAAAGAGCACCTCGGTTGCGGTACGGGCGCCAACCACGGCCGTCACTGCAGCGCCGGCGGCCACGGCCCGACGGGTGAGGAAGCTGAGCGGCGCCACGCCATAGCCGCCGCCGACGAGCAAAGGCCGCCGGCCGACGACGGTAAAGCCGCGGCCCAACGGCCCCCGCAGCCACAACCGGTCGCCCGGTTCCAGGCGATGGAGCAACCGCGTGAAAGGCCCCACTGCC